>RGVT01000329.1 GCA_010027105.1 Planctomycetia bacterium | reverse complement strand
GAATCTCCATGCACTGCATCGGACGGCCTTCGCCCCGGAGGATGCGGAGCACGTTGTGCTGGGAACCCGTCAGGCCAAATTCTCGAAAGAGCTTTCCGAAGCGGTTCTGGAACTGGTCGCTCGTGCGGGCGATGTTGAGCATCGCCTCCTTCTCGGGCGACTCGAACGGCTTCTTTTTTCCGAGTTCTCGTTGGAGTGATTTGCCAGCCATGGCGTCACGGTAGACGAACTCGGGAGTCGAATGAAAGTTCGAGTCCTTTTAGCCTGTCGCCACCGTCAGGGTTCGCTTTTGGGAGTGACGCAAAAAGCGACGTAAGGAATCGTGGCAGGAGGTGGCAGGGAGTGGCAGGTCAAAAAACGCCACCTGCAAAAACACCGAGAGGCAGAGGGTTTTGCCACCTCCTGCCTCCTGGTGCCACTCCTTGCCGATATGGCTTAGCTCCCCGAGTAGGATTCGAACCTACAACCTACCGGTTAACAGCCGGCCGCTCTACCGTTGAGCTATCGGGGATCGGTCGAAACGGGAACGAGGCGGGAACGGGGACGAGGCGAATTCCGATCGGGAACACGCTCCATGAAAAACTAGCGTATCAGCCGCCGGAAATCGAGCCGCTCAGCCCGGCAGCGGCCCCCGCCGCTTCTCGAGCACCACGCCGTTGCCCCGCGCGTTGTAGGCGATGGCCATGAACGACCGCATCAGCATCACGCCCCGGCCACTCGGCACCTCCAGCCGCTCCTCGAGTGTGCAGTCGGGGACGCTCGCCGGGTCGAAGCCGGCCCCGTCGTCGGTCACTTCGATCCGCGCGCGGTCCTGCGACACGGCGCACGCCACCCGCACGGTCTTCGCGGGATCGAATTTGTTGCCGTGCACGATCGCATTGACGATCGCCTCCTCGGTGGCGAGGTGGATGCCGAAGATGTCGGAGGGCGGCCAGCCGTGGACGCCGAGCTGCTCGAGCAACTCGTCCATCACGAGCCTGCTCGAGCCGCGCTCGCTGGGAAGCTCGTAGTCCCGCCGCCATTCATCCGCCGATCCGCCCGCGGGTTCGCCGGCCGCTGCGTGGGTTCCCATGTGATCCGCCGGGAGATGCCGGTGTGCCATGACGCGGGCGAGGCCGCCGCTACTGGAAGGCCGCGATCGCCTCCGCCTCGTCCTTGCGGATGTCGAACACCTTGTTGAGTTTCGTGATCTGGAACACCTCGAGGATCTCGGGCCGGATATTGCTCATCTTGAGACGGCCCTTCGCCGCCTTCACCTTGCGGTCGAGCGTGATCAGCTTGCCGAGTGCCGCGCTCGAGAGGAATTCCACGTTGGCGAAGTTGAGGAGGATGCTCCTGCGGTTGAGCTGCTCGACGAGGCCGAAGAGTTCCACCCCGAGCTCCTGGATGCTCGCCTCGTCGAGAATCTTCTTGTCGACGAACCTGACGACGGTGACGTCGCCGATCTTCGAAGCGTCGATCCGACGATGCGCTGTCATGCGACGAACTCTCCGGCTCGGGCGGGCGGGGCTGGAAACCGGGCGACTCCGGACCCACGTGTGACTCACGCGAGGCCGACCCGAGCGAGCCTACCGAGTCGGCCGGAGGTTTGCCATCGGCGGCGGCCCCGGGCCGACCGCTGCCAAACTGGCAGCGGGGCGTCCGTTCGACACCCGTGTCGGGTCGGACGTGGTCCTCTCTCGTTCCGGCCGGGCCCCGTGAAAAAAGGAAAACCCGTCGTTTCCCGCCTTTCCGGCGCGCCAGTTGCTTACAGTTTCGCGGCCGCTCTGATGGAGTGCCGCCGCGACAGGCGACGGCCGGCGGATCGCCCGTGCGGTTCCCGACCGGGTCGAGCACCCTTTCCCGAAAGCGAATCCGTTTCAGCGAGGTTTTCATGACAGCCACTGCCACCAAGCCCGCCAGGAAAAAGTCGAGTCTCATTCCCCTCGGCGATCGTGTCGTCGTGGAACGCGAGGAGGGGGAGCAGAAGACCGCCGGCGGCATCCTGCTTCCCGACTCCGCGAAGGACAAGCCCGCCCGCGGCGTCGTCGTCAGCGTCGGCGAGGGCAAGCTCGACGACGCCGGCCGCCGCCACCCGCTGCAGGTCAAGCCCGGCGACCGCGTCGTGTTCACGAGTTACGCCGGCGAACCGTTCAAGGTGGGGGACGACGAACTGCTCCTGATGCGCGAGGACGACATCCTCGCGATCCTCGGCTGACGCTTCGTCCCGCCTGTTTTCCCTTCATCCCACACGAGTCACGAGAGGAGATTTCGACATGGCCAAGATGATGGCATGTGATCCTCCAGAAGAGCTTCGGCTCGCCGACCGTCACGAAGGACGGCGTCACGGTCGCCAAGGAGATCGACCTGGAGGACGTCTACGAGAACATGGGCGCCCGGATGGTCCGCGAGGTGGCGAGCAAGACGAGCGACGTCGCCGGTGACGGCACGACCACCGCGACGGTGCTCGCGGAGGCGGTGTTCAACGAGGGCCTGCGGGCCGTCGTTTCGGGCTGCAACCCCGTGCACATGAAGGCCGGCATCGAGAAGGCCGTGGAGGATATCACGGCCAAGCTCAAGGACATGTCGATCCC
>RGVT01000328.1 GCA_010027105.1 Planctomycetia bacterium | reverse complement strand
CGGCCGTCGCCCACGAGCGGGGCGCGCGGCACGTCGTCGTGGGCCACACCGCCGACGACCAGGCCGAGACGATCCTCCACCGAGCGCTGCGCGGCACCGGCGTCGCGGGGCTCGCCGGGATGCGGTCGAGCCGTGGCCTCGCCGACGGCGTCGCGCTCCTCCGGCCCCTGTTGCGGCTGTCCCGCGGGGCCGCCCGCGACTTTCTCGTCGCCGCCGGCGAGGTCTGGCGCGAGGATGCATCCAACGCCGACGTGCGGCACGCCCGCAACTTCGTGCGTCACGAGCTTCTCGCCCGGGCGGCGCTCGGCCCGTACCCGGCGGCGGCCCGGGCCCTCGGGCGGCTCGGGGGGCAGGCGGCCGCGGCCGCCGCGGCGCTCGACAGCGCGGCGGCCTTTCTGCTCGACGCCCACGCCGAGCGTTGCGGGCACGGCGGCGTCGTGCTGCACGCGGCGGCGCTGGCGGCCTGCGACCCGCTCCTGCTCGGCCACGTGCTCGTCGCGCTCTGGAAGCGGGAGGGCTGGCCGCGCCGCGACATGGCCGCGCGGCACTACGAGGCGGTTGCGGCGCTCGTGCAGGCGGTCGGCCGTGGCGATGGCCCGGTCGGGCCGCCCTTCGATCTGCCGGCGGGGGTGCGGGCGGTGCCGGCCCCGGGCCGCCGGATCGAGCTGGTACCGCGGTCGCCGGTGCGGTCGGCGGCTCAGTGATGCATGCCGCGGGCCTGGTAGCCGCCCTGCATCCGGAACCAGCCGAGCAGGAGGGCGTAGCAGGCGAACATCGCCGCCGGCACCAGCGCCGTGAGCGTGAGCGCCTGGCGGCCTCCGAACAGGCCCGCGTCCTCCACGAGCGGCTTGTCGGCGTCGGCTGAGCCCCGAACACCGCTCCACCAATCGACGAGCGCCTGCTGGGCGGCGATCGTCTCGGGCTTGGCCTGCTCCTTGCGGAGCAGTTCGAGGGCGCGTTCGGCCTCCCGGCCGCCGTCCTCGAGCACGCCCACCTTCGCCCCGTCGAGGCCCACGGTCTTCATCCACAGAAACTCGTTCTCCTTGGGCGCCTTGTAGCGCTCGTAGACGGCCGCGTTCGCCCGGGCCAGGTGGGCCGACGCGTTCTGATCCTGGAGGAAGCCGATGCCCGGGCCGCCGAGCAGGCCGGCCGAGAGCATGCCCACCCCGCCGGCGGCGCCGATGGTGATCGCGCCCCCCTTGGGGAACTGCTCGCTCACCACGGCGAGCATCGTGGGCCAGAGGAACGTCTTGCCGATCCCGTAGACCGTCGCCGCGATCACGCACATGATCGCGCCCTGGGCGTTGCCCAAGAGCGTGAGGCCCGCCGCCCCGAACAGCGCCGACACGGCCAGCAGGCCGAGCGGTGAGATCTTCTCCACGATCGGTCCGGCGAAGAACCGGAGCACGAACATCAGCCCCGAGGTGTAGACGAACAGCAGCAGGCCGTTGGCGGGATTGGCCATGATCGTGCCGGTGATCTTCGAGATCCAGGAATCGGTGCCGAGCTCCACGTAGCCCACGAGCGCGTGGATGAGGAGCAGGAACGCGAGCAGGATGTGGCCGAAGCGAAACCCGGTGGCGGCGCCGAACGCGGCGAGCAGTCCTGCGGCGATGCCCGCCGCGGCCAGCGGCGGCAGGCCGAGGTCGCTCTTGAAGAACAGCGCGAGCAGGCCGCAGATCACGGCCGCGCCCACCAGGCCGAGTTCGCCGAGCATGTCCTGGTACGACACGCCCGAGCTGCTCGCCTCGCTCTTCGGAAACCGTTGCCCGAGCATCATCAGGCCGTAGAGCGCGACCGGAACGAGAAACAGCGAGATCTGCACCTGCCAGGCGACCGGCTTCGTGGCCGTGCCGCCGGCCATGAAGTAGCTCGCGAGGCCGCCGAGGATCAGGCCGCCCGGCCAGCCGGCGTGGAGAATGTTGAGGTAGTGCGCCTTCTTGGTGGGAAACAGCGTCGCCACGAGCGGGTTGACGACCGCCTCGGCGATGCCGTTGCCGATCGCGAACAGGAACATGCCCCAGAACAGACACTGGAACGCCAGCGGCTTGCCGCCGGCGGCGAAGGCGGCCCCGGTCGCGAGCGTGAGCCCGGCCGACACGAGGTGCATCACGAACGCCGCGAACATCAACGGCCCGAAGCCGATCCGGTCGGCGATCAGGCTCGAGAGGAGGATGATGATGCCGAAGCCGGTGAGACCGCCTCCGGTGATCGCGCCCAGTTCCGTCTGCGTGAAGCCGTACTGCTCGGCCCACTGCCCGAGGATGCCGGCGCGGATCGAGAAGCCGACGCCGGCGGCGAGGATCGCCATGAATCCGGCCCACAGGAGCCGCTGTGCGTTCGGAGCCGCACCGCTCGGGTCACCGCCGTGGTGGGTCGCGTGCATGCGTGGATTCCCCGGACGAAGAGGGTGGAAGAAGTCGAGACTATAGCAAGGGGCGGTGGCTGGGGGAACGGCGGGGCTTCCACGGGCTGGGCGGTGCCGGGGGCGCTTGACCCGCGCCGCGCCGGGATCGTACTGTCCCGCCCCCCTGCGCCCGTCCCCCTCCGGCCGCCTTCGTGAACTCGCTCACCGACAC
>RGVT01000327.1 GCA_010027105.1 Planctomycetia bacterium | reverse complement strand
TCCGCACCGGGCAGGCGTCGGTGCAGGCGCCGCACAGCGAGCTCGCCCCGGAGAGGTGGTTCCAGTCGGCCAGGCCGCGCAGGTGCGGCGTGATCACCGAGCCGATCGGGCCCTGGTAGGTGGTGCCGTAGGTGAAGCCGCCCACGTTCTTGAAGATCGGGCAGACGTTGAGGCACGCCCCGCAGCGGATGCAGTGGAGGCTGTCCCGCTGTTCCGGGTCGGCGAGGATCGCCGAGCGGGCGTTGTCGAGGAGCACGAGGTGCATCTCCTCCGGGCCGTCGGCCTCGCCCTCGCGGCGCGGCCCCGCATACAGCGTGTTGTAGCAGGTCATCGGCTGGCCGGCGCCGGCCGTGGCGAGCATCGGCAGGAGCACGGCGAGGTCGTCCAGGTGCTCGATCACCTTCTCGATCCCCGAGATCGCGATGTGGACGCGCGGCAGCGCCGCCGTGAGCCGGGCGTTCCCCTCGTTCTCGGTGATCGAGATCTGGCCGGTCTCGGCGACGAGGAAGTTGGCCCCGGTGATCCCCACGTCGGCGTCGACGTACAGCCGGCGCATGTGCCGGCGGGCGATCATCGTGAGTTCCTCCGGACTGTCGGTGGGGGGAAGAGGTCGCTGATCTCGTCGCGGCGGACGTGCATGCAGGGGAAGACGAAGTGATACGGCGGCTCGCCCCGCAACTGCTGGATGAACTCGCCGAGGTCGCTCTCCACGACGCCGTAGCCGTCGGCCTCCAGGGCGGCGTTCAAGTGGATCTCCTCGCTCGTCATGCACTTGCTCTTGATGACGGCGTGGGCCTTCGCGACCCGCAGGAGGCCGAGGATGATCCCGCGGGCCTCCTCGGCGTCGCGGGCCCAGTGCACGACGCCCCCGTTGGCCTCGAAGGTGGCCACGAACTTCGGCAGCAGTTCGTCGAGCCGATTGACGGCCGACCACTTGGCGAGGCTGGCCGCATCGCGGGCCTGTTCCCAGTCGCGGTAGCGGGATTTCTGCAGGTCGCGGTTGGTGTAGTAGCCGCCGAGCGCCTTGCGGACGAACGCCCGGTGGCCGGCGTCGCGGACGTGCTCGGCGGCGTCGTGCAGGAACCGCTTCTTGGCGGCCCGGCCCGACGCGGGGGAGACGGCGGCGGGGGCCTCGGGGCTCGAAGTGCTCATGCGGCGTGCCTCCGCGAATCATAGTAGCATGGAGCGTGAGCGGTTTCCGTTGGAGTCGTGGCGGATGACGGCCATCCCGGTCGGCGAGCACTTTTGGATCTGGGGAACGGTGTGGCTGGGCATCGCCGCAGCCTGGGCCGCCGCCACGGTGTGGATCGACCGCGACGCCCACGACGTGTTCGGGAACGCGCGGCCCTGGACGCCCCTGCTCGTCGGGCTCGGCACGGTGTTTCTCGTGGCCAGCCTGCGGTTCGGCCTGGGGGCGGTGAACCTCATGCTGCCGGTGCTGCCGCTGGTGGTGGTGGCCTACACCTGCTGGCGCGAACTCAATGCCGGCTCCGCCGAGCGGATCCTCCCCTCCCAGTTCGACGGTGTTTTGCAGCTCGTCGCCGGGGCCTGCGGCCGCGGGGGTGGGCCGGCACCCGGCGGTAGTGCGGCGGCGGGCGGCCGCAGCGGCCCGGCGGGCCCGGTAGTCGTGCTGCTCAAGAAGGACGGCCGACCCTACGAGGGCGACACCCGCGTCGACCGCGAGACGTCCGAGGCGATCGGGGCGGTGCAGCGCATCTTCGCCCGGGCGACCCACCTGCGGGCCACCGACGTGCACCTCGAGCCCAAGAGCGGCGACGAGATGCAGGTGCGGTATCGGATCGACGGCATCCTGCAGAACGCGGGAACGGTGCCGGGAGCCGCAGGGCGGGCCGTGGTGTCGGCGATCAAGGTGCTCGGCGACATGGACATCGCGGAGCGGCGCCGGCCGCAGGACGGCACGTTCGCCGTGGTGTGTGCCGGCCGCAGGTTCGACATCCGCGCCGCCTCCGGGCCGACGAACTTCGGCGAAAAGATCGCCCTCCGGCTCCTCGACGCCGAAGGGGGCGTCGTCAAGCAGGGCCTCGACACGTTCGGGATGGGCGACAAGGTGCTCGCCCGGCTCCGCGAGATCATCCACCGGCCCCACGGGATGCTGATCGTCTGCGGCCCGACCGGCTCGGGGAAGACGACGACGCTCTACGGCGCGATCGGCGAGATCGACGTCCTCTCGCGGAACATCGTCACCATCGAAGACCCGATCGAATACCGCCTCGACAACATCTCCCAGACGGCGGTCAACCCGGCCGCCGAGCTGACGTTCGCGAAGATCCTGCGGAGCGTGCTCCGGCAGGACCCCGACGTGATCCTCGTGGGCGAGATCCGCGACAGGGAGACGGCCGAGATCGCCATGCAGGCGGCCCTCACGGGCCACTTCGTGTTCACGACGCTGCACGCCAACGACACGGCGACCACCGTCACCCGGCTGCTCGACATCGGCATCGACGCGTCGCTCATCCAGTCGGCCGTCACCGCCGTGCTCGCCCAGCGTCTCATCCGCGTGCTCTGCCCGGACTGCAAGGAGCCGTACAAGCCGACGCCCGACTTCCTCAAGTCGGCGGGGATCCCCGCCG
>RGVT01000326.1 GCA_010027105.1 Planctomycetia bacterium | reverse complement strand
TAGAACATTAAATACCTTGTGCAATTCTTCTTTTTCCAATGCATTAACTACTTCAACTAAATATCCTTGTCCATCTCTTGCCATTTCTCAACAAGACAACGACAACAACAATTCTTTTTTTCCACCCGATCCTTTTTTTTCTCCTCCAGAAATCCCCCCGACAAATATTTCCAATGACAGATTTCAGACAAGAGAATATTATCGTCCTACTTATCCATCGAATATCCACTCGCTTCATGACGCCCCCGTTAACGACGATATAATGAACGGATATATTTTATATGGTTTATATGGTTTATATAATATACATGGTATACAAGATGGTATATCCAATAACATGGCTCCTTTACCATCATCATATAATAATAATAATCATCATAATAAACAAGGACAAGATTCTGTTGTTTCTCCAGAAAACCTTAGCAGCACAACAACATCATCCTCATTTCTTGCTCCTAATAACGCAATGAATGATTATAAACCACCATTACGAACTCCTCTCGTTTCCACAAAAAACAAAGTGGAGACAAACACAAATGCAAACAAAGAAGAAGAAATAACGAGGAGTCATTATAATAACAAGAATAATAACAAGAATAATAATAATGATGATAAGTATATTTATCAGGAAAATAAAAACAATGATGAACCACAGCTACCTTCTTCTTCACAAAAAACAACAATACAAAATCAAGATATGTCTGCACTATTACCAGTCATGGATTGTCGTTTCAATATGAGAGAAATGTGCAAACAAAGCATCTTATTAGAAGATCATCTTTCTCATGATGAAAAACGATGTATGGATTGTTGTATGAAACATTTCTTATTTCTAGAAGGATTATGTGAAGAAGCCGTTACTCTAGATACGGAACAAAAATATAAAAAAGAACTTCAAGAACTATGCAAAGAAATACGGAGACTTCAACATGAATTTTCTACAGACCCTTCTCATAATGCTCACTATTGCAGCCAGGAATTACGCAAAATACGTAAAAAATTTCAGCCTCATGTATTTGATATGATTTTTAAAAAAGACAATGAGTCATGTTCTGGCTTTTGTTCTTACAAGCCTTTTGCTGAAAATGAAAACGACGAATGAAAATAAAAATTTATTTTTTTATTTATTTGTTTTATAATAATGACTCGTTCGTTCCTTACGAAAACATAGAAATATTCCCATATTCCTTCCGGTATTAATATAAATATATCTGTAAATGATTTTTTACTTTTTTTTTGAACATAATTGCAGTCGAGAAAAAGTTTTCTTTATTTTCGTTAAAATAGATATATTTTGATACAACTTAACATCATATCAAATAAATATAATCCATGGGAGATGCCTCACCACCATGAATTTTTCACTAGAATCGTTGCTCAACCGTTTTTTTGGAATACTTTTCTTTTTGTCTTGGATGAATGATAGATAATAAAAGTTAAAAAAAAAAAAAAGGTATGTATGTAAGAAAATGGCGATATTATTTCACATACATTTAATGATGTGTTTAAAAAATGTTATTGTTGTGTTTTTCACTTATCTTTGTTTTACCCGAAAAGGACAAAACTTGAAATGCTTGTTGTAGATTTTTTCGTCCTTAATTTCTCTCGTCATGTTCAAAGAAAGCTTTTGACAAAAAAAAAAGAGTAATAAGAAAAAAAAATAACCAACAACCAATCTAATGAATGGATATGATGAATAGCGACTATATTCACTCACAAAAAAAAAAATAGATGATTCTTTTATTTATCCCCTTTACGCGGTTGTTTTCACAAAAACATCATAGAGTTTTGTACATAGCCAGCTTTCTATATCATTCATAATGTTGTTCATCTTTGTTACGCTATAATCCTATATAATCCTATATAATCCTATATAATCCTATATAATCCTAAACAGTTCATTGTTGGAAATGGTTATTATTATATTTTATATGAGGATTTTCTTCGCTCATTTTTTTTTTTTGCACAGGAACTTTTTTTTAAATACTTTTCGATTAATCACCAAGTCCACCCGTACAAGGCCAATGGCATGTATCATTCTGGAAAATATTGTATGAAAATGTTCCCCATTCTCCATGCGACGCTTTCATCTCTATCGTCACTATCGTCTTGCCTCCTCCCGTCCTGCTATTTACTTTCACAAATGGATAGGCATTGATGGCAAAGGTATGGTTCGATGTCGTTACCGTTCCCGATACCACGCCTTCAAATCCGATATTGTAAGGAGTGTCTGTCGATTGCCAGACACGTTTTCCCGTCTGTCCAATGACTTGAAAATTCACATTAGCCCAAGAAAGAGAGGTGGTGGCGACAGAAGAAGAATCAGTTTTTGTCAATACAAGAGGAGAGATGGAAGCAGAATAAGAAGAAGGAAAGATTGCAATATTTTGGAGAGATAAAGAAGATAAGATGGAATCACAAGGAACTGTTTTGGAGCAAGAAATAGTCATTTTTTATTCAATTTTTTTTTTTTGTGCCGTCTATATATAAGAAAGAAAATATTTTTTTATTCGTTAATTTTTTTTTTTATTTATGATGATGTTATACGAGGAATGTTATTAATATAGGAGAGAAGGTATAAAAAGAATCACGA
>RGVT01000325.1 GCA_010027105.1 Planctomycetia bacterium | reverse complement strand
ATATATTTAAAAGAAAAAAGAATATATAATGATGATTTATCTTTATCCGTTATCACTACTCATAAGTGAAATAATCATTATCTTTTTTTTCTTTTATATTTATCATTTTTTAAAAGGAGATTCATTTTCTCAAATAAAACAATTTATCATGTATCAATATAAAATAAATGATAGCAGCATTATAAAGACATCCATAAATATTTCACGATTATTTTTTTCTTTTCTTTGTGTCTATTCTCAATTCTATTTTACCAAAAAAATAAGACCCATGCCGTCACGATACTACGATATTTCTTATAAATTATATAATAAAAAGTTTAAACTGAGATTTTGTTATAAAAGAGGTCCTAAAAGAAAAATTTTTTTTAAAGTATACGACCAAAATAGGCAAGATGTAACTTCTGACATTGAGACGTTTTTAGGTCCAGATATCAATTGGCATCATCAGGTATATTTTCCTAAATTATTGGGTTATGACGCCCTAATTTTTTCTCTAGATGATAAAAAAGAAATTCGTTTTGATTCTTTTCAACATATTCCTATTTTAAATGACATTGAAAAGATATTATCTTCTTCTTCTTCTATTCCAAACATATATGGGAGTCATCATCATCATGATAAATAAAACGCAATAATCATTATCTCATTCTCATTTCATTATTATCTTACTCTCATTATTTCACTTCTTCTTCTTCTATTCCAAACATATATGGGAGTTATCATCATCATCATCATAAATAAAACGCAATAATCATTATCTCATTCTCATTTCATTATTTCATTATCTTACTCTCATTATTTCTTTTTTTTTTTTGTTTATTCTGTTCAAATTTCTTCATATCTTGATACATCATGACAACTTTTAATTTTTTTTTTTTCATAAAATCTATCTTTTGCATTTTTTTGAAACCATTAGGAAATTCATGTATTTTTCATGTGAACCAACCAAATAGAAATTTTTTACGGCATCCGGAATTGAGGAAATAAAAACTTAAAAATTGTCTTTATAATGAATGTTAAAGAAAAATAAAAAAAAAATTAATTATTTTTAATAATACACCATCTTACTTGTAAATAGAAATTTAAATATTTTTTATAGTGTATATATTCTCCTCCAGATTCTTCATCATTACATAATTCATAATAACTCCTCAATACTTTTTTATTGATATACAAGGCGGGATTCAATAGGTCGGAAGGTAATATTTTATCTGTATTTATGATCGTTTTCCAATTCTTTTTTTTGATACAATGATGGACTCCTTTGTGTGTTTTCTTTAAAAACATTTTGGAAGGTGACGATAATGTATGATGATTTCCTTTTTCTTGTTGTTGCACATATTTTTTTAATAATGTTGTCGTAAATTCATCATAATCAACAAATTCATCTCCCTCCGTAGTATCTTGTTGATCCCATATCATTTCTTTTCCATCACGATCACATAAATAAATTAAAGAATAAGGCTCTTGATTTTTTGATTTCATCCATAATCCTATAAATAAAGAATATTCTTGTGGATCAAGTAAAGAAGATTCATTTAAAAAATTCCAAGCATGCTGATTTTTACCAATCATAGCTTTTCTTTTTTCATTTTTTTGAAAGGAAACAACTCCTAATAATTCTCTTATTGTTGCATATGAGGATCCCGGAAAAACCATCTGGAATTCTTCATCCTCAATTTTTTTAAATGATTTACCATCTCCTAACATGGCCATAATATCATATATTATTTTGGCCATATCTTCCGATACAATGATTTTCTTTTCGTCTTTTTTTATTGTAGATGATGATTTATCTTGAAAATCACGGAAACATTGAACAAAATTCGGAATATTGGATATGAATTCTTCCGACCAATAAGATTTCCAATGATTTTTGTCATCACATATCATTAAAGCACTTTCTTGATAATAAAATGCAAGAAACTCCAATTTCAGGCATTTCTTAACACCTTTTTGAACCTTTAAACCTTCATGCATCTTATTGGATGGAAAACATAACATTCCATTTTTTACCGTGCTTTCTTTAAAACTTATTTCTTCTACCACGGTTTCTCCTCCAATCCAAGTATCTTCTAAACCAATCAAACATGTATAAGGGACGATTTCATCACATATATATCTTTCAAAATCTTGATGTTTCTTAAAAAACATGTCTTTTTCATATAAGAGCCATTGAGATTCATGAATTCTAAAATAAAGATATCTAAAATCTTTATTTGTTTTCCGGAACCATGGGATTAAAATTTTCATGACTAATTTTTTCACTTCTAAAAGGAACACGTAATCTTTCTCTTTTTGTTTTTTTGCTTTTCTTGTATTTGTATTCATTACTTCTTTTTTCTCTTTTGTGTTATAAACGACGGCGTCTTCCCATCCCATTTTAGGATAATAATTCAAGATATATTCAAATTCATCAAGACTGAACACATCTCTTTGGTTAAAAATATCCATTTTTTTTTATATTAAAAAAAAAAAAATCTTGTTTGTTTATCTCTTTCCTTATTGACCTGGAAAAAAAAAGAAAAAAAAAGAAAAAATGAAGATATATAAGATATATAAGATATATAAGATATATAAGATATATAAGATATA
>RGVT01000324.1 GCA_010027105.1 Planctomycetia bacterium | reverse complement strand
GTTTTCTTCAATAAAACAAAAACCACAAAAAGATGATATGATTATTTCATATCAACAAGAAAAATTAGGATTTTCGACTTCCGCATACCAGATTGAAGGAGGATGGAATGAAGACGGAAAAGGATTATCCATATGGGATGTATTTTCACGGGAAACGGGTCATATTAAAGATGGTTCAACTGGAGAAATGACATGCGATAGTTATCATAAATGGAAAGAAGATATTGAATGGTTACAAAAATTAGGAGCTTCATATTATCGTTTTTCTTTTTCTTGGTCGCGTATTTTACCGAATGGGGACCTTTCCATCATCAATGAAAAAGGTCTTCAATATTACGAGACTATGATCGACGAATTACTACACAAAAATATCACTCCTCTTGTTACCTTGTTCCATTGGGACCTTCCTCAAGAATTACAAGAAAAATATGGGGGGTGGGAAAATGACCACATTTATCAAGATTTTTTAAACTATGCATGTCTTTGTTTTTCACGGTTTTCCAAGAAAATAACTCATTGGATTACGATTAATGAACCATATACATTTTCAGTTCTTGGTTATGGAAATGGTCTTCATGCTCCGGGAAAAAAAGAACCATATAGTCTTCCTTATTGGATCGGGTATCGTTTATTAAAAGCTCATGTGTTAGTGTATCATGCATTTCATGAAACGTTTGAAGGAAATATCAGCATTGCATTAAATGCGGATTGCATACTTCCCAAAAATCCAACAAAGGAAGAGGACCTGCAAGCAGCGGAACGAGGAAATGTATGGAGAATGGGATGGTTTGCTGACCCTTTATTTTTTGGTTCTTTTCCGTCCTTAATGACCAGTTATTTAACAGAAACACGTCTTCCTTCGATTGAAAATCCAGAAAAATGGAAAAATACTTTGGATTTTTTTGCATTGAATCATTATACAACTTTATTAGCAGAACCCTCTTCTTCGTCTATGAATACCAATAATGTATTTCTTGATGACCGCATCGTCTTGTCTTTTCCTCCATCATCTTCTCCTTCCGCTTCTTCATGGCTCCATTCTTATCCCGAAGGGATATATCATATCATCCAATGGATACATCAACGGTATTGGAAGAAGAAGAAAGAAAATTTTCATGATTTACCTTTATTTATTACTGAATTTGGCATTTCGAATTTTCCCCAAGATCCTTTACAAGATAACGACAGAATTCAATATTTAAATAAATATATCAAAAATATTGAAAAGGCGTCTCTTGATTTATCTTTATCCATTCCCGTTTATTGTATTTGGAGTTTGATGGATAATTTTGAATGGGCTTCTGGATATTCCGAACGTTTTGGTATTCTCTATGTCAATTTTTCTGACCCACAACGAACAAGGATTCCAAAAGCTTCTGCGATATCTTTTCTTCAAACGAAAAACTCATCTATCCCGCATTTGTCATCATCATCTTAAAAAATTCAAAAAAAAAAGAACAAAATAGAAAAAAAAGAACAAAAATAAAAAAAGACAATAAGATAACCATTATTTCCTTATAAATAAAAATAAAAACATTAAAAATGCTACAAAAGAATAAAAAATAATATATAAAATTATTTTTTATTCTTTTGTAGCATTTTTAATCAAGAATGGTATGTTCAAGATTTTTTTTTTTTCATAATCATCATTAATGTTGTTGATCCATCTTATCTTGATGATTTCATTCCTTCCTTCCTTCAACACACGGGTAATGGAAAGATAACACGATTTCTGGGAATGGTCACAATATAAATAGGAATACCCCATGAAAAGAACTTGAAAAAGATGATAGGAGAAATGAATACAAAAGAAACAGTTCCACATAATCGTGTAATTCCAAAATAAACATCGAAACAAGCCGCCGAACCACTGCAATCAAATGGACTAACACTTAATTTACATGCCTTTTTCACGGTAGAAGGATTATCATTCTTGTTTAATAATGTAAAGATAACATTGGCATAGTAGGCATAATCTTGGGACCCAGAACTATCACTATCTGGACTACCGATATAAAGAAGAGTCGCTAAGGATGTGCATGTGTTGTTTAATCCGATAGGAATCGAAAGAGGAGCAAACGTAGCATTACACGACATTATTTTATTGGTTATATCGGAAACAATAGGAGAGATTTCAATCGTATATGCAGAATCACATTGATACCATGATACCACGGGATTGATAGATAAAGTTACAGAGGCAATAAATTCTTTTACTCCGTCCGCATAGGGTTCAGATAAATAGCAAGGAGTTAAAGAAGGGCCGTCCGTGCACGGATCTACAAAACAATCTAGAGATATTTGGTCTTTTGTTGGAGAAGCAAATGCTTCATAGGCAACAGGATAAGATAAAACTCTTGCAGTGCTGGAGACTTTATTGAGGGTAACAATGGCGGTCGAATCTACAATCTGGAAGCTTGTATCTGGAAAGGTAATTACAATGGAAGAGGATATATCACCTAAAATAGGATAAGAAATGTTGGAGCAATAGAGTGTAGACTCGTCATTAGGTAGCACTCTAAAAATTTCAACAAAAGGAGTACGATTTTCAATAATTTGTGACATCTTTTTTTTTATATGTATTGATTTTTTTTTTTTTTAACTAAAAAAA
>RGVT01000323.1 GCA_010027105.1 Planctomycetia bacterium | reverse complement strand
TCGATGGCTTTGCGGACTTGGCGTTCCTGGTATCGCTTGGCGTCGTCGCCGGCTTTGCCGCTCACCGTCACCATTCCAGCATATCGTTCGTGAATGAACTTGCGATGCGAACCCTTGCCACCGCCAGCCTGCTCGCGAAAACCCCATCAACCCCCCATCCCCGCCGCTTCGGCCACGATCCGCTCGCCGATCGCCAGCGACGCCGTGGCCGCGGGTGACGGAGCATTGACCACGTGCAGAATCCGCTCCCCCTTCACGAAATGAAAGTCGTCCACGAGCCGGCCGTCGGGCCGCATGGCCTGGGCCCGCACGCCTGCGGTGCCGGGCACGAGGTCGTCGGGCTCGACGGCGGGCACGAGTCGCTGGAGCGAGCGGCAAAACTCGGCCCGGCTCCAGGAGCGATACCATTCGTAGGCCGCCATGCGGCGGTGGCGGAACACGAACCGCCACAGGCCCGGATACCCCGCCGCGGCCGCCGCGTCGCGGAGCCGGAAGCTGCCGCGGCGATAGCCCTCCCGGTCGAGGGCCAACACGGCGTTGGGGCCGGCCTCCACGCCGCCAGTGCACGCCCAGAAACGGAAAGCTCGGATCGGGAACGGGGTAGATGAGGTTGCGCACGAGGTGGGTGCGGTCGGGCCGCAGCTCTTAATACTCGCCGCGAAAGGGGAGCTCGAGTTCGCGGATCGCGGCCGGCGACGGCAGCCGCCGCAGGCCGGTGAGGCCGTTCTGGCGGCCCTGTTCCTCCACCAATCGCAGCCGCGGGATCTCGGCCGGCTCCGTGGCGCTCACGACCTTCCCGCAGATCTCGAAGGGAATCCCGCGGTCGCGGCAATACCCGGTCAACAGCCCGATGCCGCGCACGGCGAGCGCGGCCTTGGCCGACCCCGGTCGATAGGCGAGCCCCGCATGGAGCACGCCGCTATTGTGCGTGGACTGGTGCGTTGCGAGCACGGGCTCCTTTTCGAGCAGGGTCAGGGCCGCCCCGGGCCTGGCCCGGAGCCATTGCAGCGCGGTCGCGAGCCCGACGAGGCCGCCACCGATCACGCACACTCGGCCAGTCGTCACGCCGCGGGCTCCAAAGATTTCCGGTGGGTTGAACAGGCGATGAGTCTACTCATGCCGGGCTTCGCGTTCGCATGACCACCGTCGCGATCATCGGCTTTGGTGTGCAGGCGTATGGCTTCGATGATGCCCGGCGTGACTCGCAGCGCATAAAGCCCGCCCCGTGAAAGCCGTCATTCTCGCCGGTGGTCTCGGCACCCGCCTCGCCGACATCGATGCCTTCGAGGCGACGCCTTGAGCGGCCTCACCATCACACCGCTCCCTCTCGACGGCCTCTGCCTCGTCGAACGTCGTCGGCATGCCGACGAGCGGGGCGAGTTCGCGCGGCTTTGGTCTGCCGACGCTCTCTCCGCCCACGGTTTTCCCTTCGGCCCCGTGCAGGTGAATCATTCCGTCACGCGCAATCGCGGCACGATCCGCGGCCTCCACTACCAAGCCCCGCCGCACACCGAAACCCGCCTCGTCTCCTGCATCCGCGGCGAGATCTACGACGTGGCCATCGATCTGCGGCCCGATTCGCCGACGTTTCTCCAGTGGCATGCCGAGCGGCTCTCGCCGGAAAACGGCCGCGGCCTCCTGATCCCCGAGGGCTTCGCCCACGGCTTCCAGACGCTCACCGACGACTGCGAGATCGTCTACTGCCACGCGCGGCCCTACGCCGCCGAGGCCGAATCGGGCGTGGCGTTTGACGATCCGGCCCTCTCGATTTCCTGGCCGCTGACGCCGACGGTCGTCTCCGACCGCGACCGTGGGCACGCGCCGCTCGCCTCGCGATCGCAGCGACTGCCCGCGGCCGTCCGCTGCCGGCATTGCGAGGCGGCCCTGCGGCTGCAGCTCGTCGATCTCGGCCGGCAGCCCTCGTCGAATGCATATCTCTCGGCGGCCGCGCTCGATGCCCCGGAGACCACGCACCCGCTGCGGGCCTATGTGTGCGAACGCTGCTGGCTCGTGCAGACAGAAGACTTCGCCGCCCCGACCGATCTCTTCGCCCACGATTACGCCTATTTTTCGAGCCTCCTCAGCAGAATCTGTGGGTGAGCGCGGGCTCGGGTAGGTTCCCCATCACATGAAGCAGCGCGAATTCGATGCCTTCTGGCGTCCGGAAGCCATACGCTTTTCTGGTGGTCAGTTTCGCTTTGCCGTTGAATCCCTCGACGACGCCTGCCGAGATGGCGCCCAGGGCGAGGAACCAGTTGAGGATCAGCGGCCGATGACGCCGCAGGCTCTTGGCGACTTTCTTCATCGGCGCCAGCCGACTCCGGAGGGCCCGCGTGCACCACGACTCGAGGAACTTGCCCGCCCATGCCGGGCCGGCGTATTCCCAGAACCGCTGGAACTCCTCGCGCAGCAGATGTGCCCGGACGCTCTTGAGGTTGTACTGCGAGAGTTCGGCGAGCCTCGTGGCCTGGTTGTCGGTGAGGTTCTCGGGCCGCTTGAGCAGGCACCAGCGGGAACTGGTGAGGGCCGGCTCGTAGCCATCCCGGCGCAGCTGGGCGACCTCCTGCCTTCGCACCTCGTCGATCGCCACGTTCATGTTCCGCATGATGTG
>RGVT01000322.1 GCA_010027105.1 Planctomycetia bacterium | reverse complement strand
GCTCGCTCCGCTCGCTGGGCGCGTGCCGGGCCTCCGGCCCGGCCGTCAGGCGAGGATGCCCCGGACCACTTTGCCGTGCACGTCGGTGAGCCGGTAGCGGCGGCCCTGGAAGCGGTAGGTGAGCCGCTCGTGGTCGATGCCGAGCAGATGCAGCATGGTGGCATGGAAGTCGTGCACGTGCACACCATCCTTCACGACGTTGTAGCCGTATTCGCAGGTCTCGCCGTACGTCGTGCCCGGCTTCACGCCGCCGCCGGCCATCCAGACCGTGAAGCAGCGCGGATGGTGGTCGCGGCCGAAATCCTGCCCAGGCTTGTAGAGACCCTGGCAGTAGTTCGTGCGGCCGAACTCGCCGCCCCAGACCACGAGCGTGTCGTCGAGCATGCCGCGCTGGGCGAGATCCTGCACGAGCGCGGCCGCGGGCTGGTCGGTCTGCTTCGCCTCTTTGACGATGTTGCCCTTTAAGCCGCCGTGGTGGTCCCAGTCCTGATGATAGAGCTGGATGAACCGCACGCCCCGCTCCGCGAGGCGGCGGGCGAGCAGGCAGTTGGCGGCGAAGGTGCCCGGGTCCTTGGCGTCGGGGCCGTAGAGGTCGAGCACGCTCTGGGGCTCGTCGGCGAAGTTCGTGACCTCCGGCACGCTCGCCTGCATCCGGAAGGCCATCTCATAGTTGGCGATCCGGGCGGTGATCTCGGCGTCGGGCAGCGAGGCGAACTCGTGCTCGTGGAGCTCGCGCAGGCCGTCGAGCACCTGTCGGCGGCTCTCCACCGACACGCCCGGCGGGTTGTTCACGTAGAGCACGGGATCGCCGCCGGAGCGAAACCGCACCGCCTGATGCTTCGTGGGCAGGAAGCCGGCTCCCCAAAGGTGGCTCATGAGCGGCTGGCCCCCCTTGTTCTTCGTGATCAGGACGACGAACGAGGGGAGGTCGTCGCTGGCGCTGCCGAGGCCGTAGTCGAGCCAGGCGCCGATGCTCGGCCGGCCGGGAATCTGGTTGCCGCTCTGCATGAACGTCACGCCCGGGCCGTGGTTGATGCTCTCGGTGTACATCGTGCGCACGAAGCACAGCCTGTCGGCGATCCCCGCCGTCCAGGGGAGCAGTTCCGACACCCAGGCCCCGCTCTCGCCGTGTTGTTTGAAGGCGAACGGCGACCCGACGAGCGGGATCGAGCTCTGGTTGCCCGACATCCCGGTGAGCCGCTGGCCGCCGCGGACGCTGTCGGGGAGCTGCTCGCCCGTCTTCTCGATCAGGAACGGCTTGTGGTCGAAGAGGTCGAGCTGCGAGGGGCCGCCCGACTGGAAGAGATAGATCACCCGCTTCGCCCGGGGCGGATGGTGGAAGCCCCCGAGCACGCCGCCGGCACCGTCGGCGCCGCTCGTCTCGGCGACGGCCGGCCGGCCGAGCATTTCAGCAAGCGCGAGGCCGCCGAACCCGAGGCCGAACGAGTTGAGCCAGTCGCGCCGATTGAAAAAGGTGCCAGCCACCAAATTTGGGGTATTGGGGCAAGACGCCTTCTCCAGATTGCCCAAATTTGGTGGCTGGCACCTTTTTCGGTTCATCGTTTCACCACGCTGCCATCGTAGTTCATCAGGGCGTTGATCACGCTCGCGAGGGCGGCCACGTCGGCCGCGGGGAGGGATGCGTTGCGCGGCGTCGCACCGACCGCCACGAGTTTTTCCGCCTCGTCCGGATGAGCCCCGTACCACGCCGCCTGCTTCTCGTGCATCGCGTTGACGATGCTCGCTTCTTGCGAATCGGGGGCCCGGCTCGTGAGCAGTTCGAACGCCCGGGTGGCCGCGTCCCCGGCCCGACCGTCGTACTCCGCGAGCAGTCTCTCGGCGAGCACGCGGGCCGCCTCCACGAACTGCGGCCCGTTCATGAGCACGAAGGCGTGCAGCGGCGTGTTGGTCGTGTCGCGGCGGGCCACGCAGACGACCCGCTTGGGTACGTCGAACGTCTCGAGCACCGGGCCGGGGCCGCTCCGCCGCCAGAAGGTGTACAGGCTGCGGCGGTAGAGCGCGGTGCCCGTGTCGGCCTTCTCCGGCTTGAACGAGTCGGGCATGTCGTACGTCTTCACCGGCGGCCCGCCCACCTGTTCGACGAGCAGGCCGCAGGCGGCGAGGGCACCGTCGCGGATCATCTCGGCCGGGAGCCGGTGCCGGGGGCCGCGGGCGAGCCAGAGGTTGAGCGGGTCGTCGGCCATCGTCTTCGGGTCGGCGACGCTCCGCTGCCGGTAGGTGCGCGACAGCATGATCGTCTTCAGGAGCCGCTTCATGTCCCACGCCATGCCGCCGGCCGCCGCCGGATGCGAGAACGACCACGCGAGCGTGTCGAGAATCTCGGGGTATTCGGGCCGCGTTGACTGGCTGCCGAGATCCTCGGGGCTCTTCACGAGCCCGAGGCCGAACAGCGACTGCCAGAGCCGGTTGACCGTCACCCGCGCGAGTAGCGGATGCTCGGGATCGACGAGCCAGCGGGCGAGGCCGAGGCGATTCCGCGGCTGGTCGGCGGGGAAGCGGGGCAGCACCGCAGGCGTGTCGGGCTCGACGGCTGCGCCGCGCTTGTCGTAGTCGCCGCGCTGGAGCACGTAGGCCGTCTTCGGTTCGGCGAGCTCCCGCAT
>RGVT01000321.1 GCA_010027105.1 Planctomycetia bacterium | reverse complement strand
GGCCTCGAAAGCCTTCCGCATCACCTCCTCCTGCTTGATCTGCCGGTCGAGTTCCGCCCGGCGCTTCTCGGGGGGCAGGCTGAAATAGGCGGCCACCCGCTGCCGCATCGCCGAGCGGAACATGCTGCCGCCGCTGCGCTCCACCTGGGGCCGGAGGTTCGCGGGCAGGGCCTCCATCTTCTGCCGGATCGTGGCCATCGCCGTCACCGCCTCGGTGGCCTCGGCGAACGTCTGCGGGCCGCCGTCGGCCGCGAACTTCTGCCGGGCCTCCTCCTGCAGTTTCTTGATCTCGGCCACCCGCGGATCGGTCGTGAATCGGATCCAGCCGCCGAGCCAGGCCCCGAAAAAGGCCAGGAGCGCGAGCAGGCCGATCACGGCCAGCCACTTCCCCACCCGGCTCGACCGCCCGTCGGCCGCCGCAGAAAACCGTGCCGATCCGATCGTCGCCGTGCTCATGATCCGCCTCGCATCAGGGATTCAGAGATTCTCGACGTGGCCGTCGAAGTAGAGGAAGTTCCGGGCGCCTTCCGGTGGCGTCCAACCACCGGCGTTGTCGGGCGTGTTGGTATCGGTGACGGCCGAGTCGAACATCGCACCCCAGCCGGTGGCATGGAAGGCCATCAGCTCATACAGGACCCAGAGTTTCGACGAGGCGAGGTTGCTCCCCAGTCGCTGCGACGTCAGCGCCTCCTCGCGGGTCTTGCCCGTCTCGGGGCTCGCGTCCTGGTTGAGCAGACGCCGCACGGGATACTCGTAGCTCGTTCCCTCGTAGGGTGTCGAACCGTACGTCGACACGACCTGCTTGGCGGCGGCGTCGGTTCCCGAGAGGATGGTCGACACGGCCGTCTGGATGGCGGTCGCGTCGGTGCCGGTTCTGACGTAATAGACCGTGTCCGAGGGGCAGCGAAACACGTCGCGGCTGGCCTCGGTGAAGTCGCCGAGGGCCGAGACGATGCTCGGCCGCAGCGGGCGGCCGAGCGGGTAATTGACCACCTCGAAACTCGGAAACTGCGCCGCCACCGGAAACCGCCCCCGGGTCTTGCGGTCGAGGTACATCTGAAACGCGATCCCGATCTGCTTGAGGTTCGATTTGCAGCTCGAGCGCCGGGCCGCCTCGCGGGCGTTCTGCACGGCCGGCAGCAGCAGCCCCACGAGCACGCCGATGATCGCGATCACCACCAGCAATTCCACGATCGTGAACCCGGCGGCGTGCGTCCGCCGACCCGGGCCCGCCGCGGCCCGCACGCGTTCGATGCATCGCCTCATGCAGGGCCTCCCTCGACTCCACGCCGTCGGCACGGTCCGCGCACCTTCGCCAGTCGCGCCGGCCGTTGCTGAAATGAAACGGTCAAGGCGGCGAAAAGGCTCGCACGCCGATCCTTCACAGAGACAATCATACCCGGCCGATACTCCGACGAGGGCCCTAAGTGCCTGCGCGGCATGGATTTCCGGGGAAAAGCGATGGTGGAGAGCGTGCCCGAGCCGGCGCCGCGCCGCGAGGAGGCCGTCGTCCTGCGCCACCAGCTCGAGGTCGCCCGGCTGAAGCACGCCGCCGAGCTGGCCTCGTTCCGCCGTCAACTGCTCGAGGCCCGGAAGGCGGCCACGCTCGGCGAACTGCTCGGCACGACGACGCACGAGTTCAACAACGCCCTGACCACGATCCTCAACTACGCCCGGCTCGGCCTGCGGCATCGCGACGCCGCCACCCGCGACAAGGCGCTCGAGCGGATCCTCTCCGCCGGCACCCGGGCGGCGAAGATCACCGCGAGCGTGCTCGGCATGTCGAGGAGCGGCTCGGCGCGGATGGAGCCGGTGAACCTCGAACTGCTCGTCGAGGACGTGCTCGTGCTGCTCGAGCGCGAAATGACGAAATACCGCGTGCAGGTGGAGCGGGAGTTCGCCCCGGTGCCGAAGGTGTCGGCGAACCCCGGCCAGTTGCAGCAGGTGCTCCTGAACCTCCTCGTCAACGCGCGTCAGGCGATGCCGCAGGGGGGCCGCCTCATCCTCCGGCTCGCCCACGACGCCCTCCTCGGCAGCGTCGACCTGATGGTGCGCGACACCGGCTGCGGCATGACGCCCGACGTGATGCGGCGGATGTTCGAGCCGCACTTCTCCACGAAGACGGGCCCCGACGAGACCGGCAAGGGGGGCAGCGGCCTCGGCCTCACGGCCTGCCGCGAGATCGTGGAGGCGCACAAGGGCCGGATCCGCGTCGAAAGCGCCCCCGGCAAGGGCACCGCGATCACGATCCGGCTGCCGGTGCTGAAGTAACCCGCGGGGTACACGCACCTCATCCGGCTCGGGGCAAGCGCGAAGCATTTCGCCGGACTGGAAACGCGGGCCGGCTTCGGGCTCCCCAGACCCCGTCGCCGGACGTTCGCTGCGCCCCCGGGCTGCGCTCACTCCTAGCGACTGGCGCTACAGCATCCGTGCCTGCGCTGGTCGCTAAAGCCGGCGGCCGGGGCACTGGGGAGCCCGAAGCCTACGTCTTTCCGAAACCCCTCGCCATCGTGGCCTCGGGTTTCTTGGCGAACCTCCGTTCGCTCTCGAGAGCCGGGCCTCCAGCCCGGCAGTCCAAACAGTTGAGGAGGCTTCGGGCTCCCCAGTGCCCCGGCCGCCGGCTTTAGCGACCAGCGAAG
>RGVT01000033.1 GCA_010027105.1 Planctomycetia bacterium | reverse complement strand
GCCGCCGTCGGCCCGCGGCGGTGAGGTGACGCTCGTCACTCCGCGGTTCCGCGTGGTGCGGATCCAGGAACCGGGTGCGGCTCGGGTGCGCGACGTGGTGGAGCACCCCGGCAGCGTCGTCGTCGTGCCGGTCGTCTCCGCGCGCGACGTGTGCCTCGTCGAGGTGGTGCGCGTGGCGGTGGGGGCGACGCTCCTCGAGCTGCCCGCCGGCACGCTCGACCGGGAGGAATCGACCGTGGCGGCGGCGGCCCGCGAGCTCGCCGAGGAGACGGGGTATCGCGCGGGCCGGATCACGCCCGCCGGAGGGCTGTGGATGTCGCCCGGCATCCTGCGCGAGCGGATGCATCTCTTCGTGGCGGAGGACCTCGTGCCAGGGCCGCAGGCGCTCGAGCCGGGGGAGCAGATCCGGACCCGCGTCGTGCCTCTCGACGAGGCGCTCGCCATGTGCCGCGACGGCCGCATCGAGGACGCGAAGACGGTGGCGGGCCTGCTGTTGTATGCCGCCCGCCGGACGGCTCACGCGGAGCCGCCCGGCGCCGGGTCGGCGAGCGGTTGATGGGTCGGCGTGCGGTCGAGGAGGAAGAGCAGGCCGCCGATCAGCCCGCCGACGATCGTGGTCAGGAACCACAGGAGCCCGATGGCCACCGCCTGCTCCGCCGGCACACCCGCCGGCGCCAGCAGCAGCGCCAGCCCCCCCTCGCGCACGCCGACGCCGCCGATGCTGATCGGCAGCACCATCGCCAGGGCCACCAGCGGCACCACGGCGAACCAGACCGACAGCGGCAGGGCCACGCCGAGCCCGCGGGCGACGAGCGCCACGGAGACCGCGCCCCCCATCTGCACGACCAGGCTCCAGGCCACGGCCCGCGTCATCAGGCTCGGCCGCAGTTGGTAGGGCAGGAGGCGCGAGATGAACTGCCGCGCCGCATGGGGCTCCGGGAAGAGCGCGAGCAGGCGGTCGAGCGAGCCGACGCCGAGCCAGATCACCGCGACCACGCCCCCGAGCAGGGCGAGGCCCACGCCGAGCGTCGCGGCGAGGCCGAGCGACCATTCCCTGCCGACGAGCGCCGCGCCCGCGATCACGCCGAGGGCGGCGAGGCCCGTGAGCCGGTCGGCGACCACCGTGCAGCCGGCCAGCAGCCGGCCGGCCGTCGAGTCGGCCAGGCGATAGGCCTTGACGACGTCGCCGCCGATCGACGTGGGCAGGCAGAGGCTGAAGAACGACCCCTCGAAGAACCGCCACACGAACAGGCCGACGGAATAGGGGAACCCGATCGGCCGGGCGAGGAAGGCCCAGCGCACCGCGGCGATCACCTGCACCGCGAGTCCGACGGCGAAGCCGGCCAGCCACCAGTGCCAATTCATCGTGCGGAAGAGCCCGAGGAGTTTCGGCCACTCCACGCCGCGCAGTGCCACCGCCATGAGCGCCACGGTGACGGTGATCCGCAGCACGAGGCCGGCCCACGCCGGCAGCCGCGGCGCGTTGGCCGTGGTGTCGGGAAGGTCGTTTTCAGCCGTCGCCATGCGTCGTCCTCTGCTCGGCACCCTGCCGACCGGCTACCCTACACGATCCCGCCCTCCGGGTCACAGCCGACCGCCGGCCTTTCCGCCCGTCATGCATCCCCTGCTCGAACGCCTGGCCGTGCCGCTCGTCGACGCCGCCGCAGCCGCGTTCCTCTGCATCCTCGGCGCCACCGTGGGCAGCTTCCTCAACGTGGTGGCCCACCGGGGGCCGCGGGGCGAGTCGGTGGTGGCGGGCGGCTCGCGCTGCCCGGCGTGCGGCAGCCCGGTGCGGTGGCACGACAACGTGCCGGTGCTCGGCTGGCTCGTCCTGCGCGGACGGTGCCGAGACTGCCGGGCGCCGATCTCGCCGCGGTATCCGCTCGTGGAGGCGGCGGGGTTCCTGATCGGCGCCGTCGCGGCGGTCGAACTCCTCTCGGGCGGCGGCACGCTGCCCGCGGGGCGGTTCGACGCCGGCCGCACGGGAATCGACGTGCTGCTCGCGCACGCCGATTGGCGGTTTCTGCTCGCCTGCGCCGGGCACGCCCTGCTGCTCGTGCTGCTGCTGGCGTGGTCGCTCGCCGAGGCCGATCGGGTGCGCGTGCCGGCCTGGTGCCTCGCCGCCGCCGCAGGCGCGCTCGCCGGCATCGGCTGCGCCGCAGGGGGGCCGACCGTCGAACCGGGGCGGGCGGCGGGCGCCACGGCGGCGGTGATCCTCGGCGCGGCCGTCCCGAATCGCTGGCTGCGGCAGGCGCTCGTGCTGGCGGGCGTGGCGTTCGGCTGGCAGCCGCTCGTGACCACCGTGGCGGTCATGCCGGTGGCGGCGGTGGTGCGGGGGATGGTCGCCGGCGGCGCAGGCGGGCCGTCGTGCCGCGACCTCCTGCTGGCCGCGGCGGTGCAGGTGCTGGCCTGGCGCTGGCTGGACGCCGTGTGGGCCCGCTGACGCAACCGGCCCCGGCGTGCCTTGACCCGTGCTGTAAGATTCCCTCCGGGGGCGCCTCAGGTCTCGCACACGATGACAATCACGCCGCTCACCGATACCCCGCCGCGAATCGCTCCACCCGCGCCGGCTTCCACGGCGGCGGACGAGGGCCTCCTCGAGGGTGCCCGACGGCGGCTCGGGGCGTTTCGCGCGGACCTGCGCCGGCCGGAGGAGCGGCGGGTCTGGGGCGGCATCGCCGCGCTCACGGCGCTGCTCGTCTACAGCTATTGGCCCGGCCTCCTGAACGCCCAGTCGAGCTGGAGCAATCCCCAGTATTCGCACGGCTGGCTCGTGCCGCTGTTCTCCACGGCCCTGCTCTTCTGGTGGCGGACGCCGGTCGGGCCCGTCGCGACGTCGGCCCGGATCGCCGGCCTGGCGCTCATGGCCGCCAGTTTCTGCCTGCGGCTCGCGGCGGCCCGCTATCGGATCGTGACGATCGACATGTACACGTTCGTGCCGGCGCTGGCGGGCGTGTTCCTGCTCATGGGCGGGTGGGGCACGTTCCGCTGGGCGTGGGCGCCGATCGGGTTCCTGATCTTCATGTACCCCCTGCCCGACGAGGCCACCCGCTACCTGCTCGGGCCGCTCCAGACGCTGGCCACCATGGTCAGCACCTACGCCCTGCAGACCCTCGGGCTCGACGCCTTTCGCGAGGGCAACCAGATCATCGTGGGGGAGATGCACCTGGGCGTGGTCGACGCCTGCAGCGGGCTGCGCATGCTCACGATCTTCGTGGCGTTGTCGGTGGCCCTCGTGATGCTCGGCGAGCGGGCCTGGTGGGAGAACCTCGCGATCCTCGCCAGCGCGATCCCGATCGCACTGATCGTCAACTCGATCCGTATCACCGTGACGGGCCTCCTCTACCAGGTGGCCAGTTCGGAGCTGGCCGAAATGGTTTTTCACGATTTGGCGGGCTGGGTGATGATGCCGATGGCGCTCGGAATGCTGTTTCTGCTGCAGCAAATCCTGGCCCATCTGATCGTGACGGAAGACACGACCGTGATGGCACTTGCGCCTCGCCGACAGGGGCCGGAACAGCCCCTGCGACCGCGGCAATCGGCACCCCTCCCGGCCACCGGCGCCGGGTCGGCGGCCGTTCCGGCAAGGCCTGCGGATTGACCCGGGAAAATGGGGTAGATTGACCTGGATGGTTCGGCGGGTGCACTGGGTGCAGGCATGAGCGAATCAACGACCGAGCCGCAGCCCGCGGCGACCGTGGCATCCGCCGGTTCGGCGGGAGGGCTTGCCGTGCGCGAGACGCTCCTCGCACCGCATCTCCCGGCACACGTGCCGCCGCATCCGGCCGACGACCCCCTCGCCGGGGGTCTCGACTACCGCCGCGTCTGGCACGCCTTCCGCCGCCAGTGGCTGCCGGCGGTGACGCTCGGCCTCGTGCTCGCCGTGGCGGGCGCGGTGGCCACGTGGATCTTCCTGCCCCGCGGCTTCGAGGCCGTGGCGTGGCTGCGGATCCGCGACAAGGGGGGCATGCTCGGCTACGGCGGCCGCGACAATTCCGAATACGAGGCCTACCGCAAGACGCAGGTGGCGCTCATTAAGTCGCCGTTCGTGATGACGTCGGCGCTGCGGCGGCCCGGGATCGCCGGCCTGGAGACGATCCGCGACGAGGACGAGGACCCCGTCGGCTGGCTGACGCGGTCGATCCAGGTCACCGCGCCGATGGAGTCGGAGGTGGTGCAGGTGCGGCTGCGCGGCTCGAGCGCCGCCGACGTCGCCAAGATCGTCAACGCCGTGACGAGCTCGTATCTCGAGGACATCGTCAACAAGGAGCGCACCGAGAGCCTCGCCCGGCGCGACGCCCTGGAGAAGAAATACAAGGAGAACGTCGCCGAGATGCGGGAGCAGCGCGAGACCTTCAACACGCTGGCCCGCACGCTCGGCACGGGCAACAGTTCCGAGGTGATGACGCAGCGGGCGCTGCTGCTCGACCACCTGGGCACGCTCCGGGCGCAGCTCTCGCAGACGCAGCGGGATCTCACCGCCATCGACGCCGAGCTCGCCATCCTCGACGCCAAGACGCGGGGCGACATCGCCGAGCAGGACGCGCTGCCGGAGGAGATGGTTGAGGCGGCGCTGATCCGCGACCCGCAGATCCTCGAGCTCGACGGCAAGCTCGCCGACCTCGACGAGGCGATCCTGCTCCAGCAGCAGCGCAGCGCCCGCGGCCCCAACGAGCCGGCCGTGAAGCGGCTCCGGGCCCAGCGGGAGCAGATCGCCGGCCGGATGGCGCAGCGCCGCGACGAGCTCAAGCCCCAGATCGTCTCCCACCTGGCGCTCGAAGCCACCGGGAGGAGGTCCGGGCAGCCGCTGGAAAGCCCCGTGGTGCTCAAGATGCGCCGGGAGATGCTCGCCCAGCAGGTCGGCCAGATCTCCAAGGAGTTCGACAAGATCTCGAAGGAGGTGACGGAGCTCGGCAAGGCCAACGCCGACCTCGAGCACCGCCGCAGCGAGATCGAGCAGCTGCAGAAGGTGACCGACCAGATCGGCATCCAGCTGGAAACGACCTCGCTCGACCTGCAGATGCCCAGCCGCGTGACGCTCATCGAGGAGGCCGGCGTGCCGGAGGGGGACGACCGCCTGTTCCGCCTGATGCTCACGACGCTCGCCGGGGGGGCCGGCCTCGTGCTCGGGGGCGGGCTGATCGTGATGCTCGAATACCTCCGCGACCGGCTGAGTGCGCCGGACGACGTGCCGCGCCGGCTCGGTGTGCGGGTGCTCGGCACGCTGCCGCGGGTGTCGCGGTCGCGACGCGGGGCCGACGACGGCGTGATGGCCGAGAGCGTCGACAGCGTGCGGACGCTCCTCGCCCAGTCGGGCCGTGAGCCGCCGCGCGTGATCCTGGTGACGAGTGCCGTGGAACACGAGGGCAAGACGACGTTCGCGGCCCAGCTGGCGGCGAGCCTGGCCCGCTCCGACAAGCGCACCCTGCTGCTCGACGGAGACCTGCGGCATCCCAACGTGCACCTGGCCCTCGAGCTCGACCTCGGCAGCGGGCTCGCGGAACTGCTGCGCGGCGAGGCCACGGCCGACGAGGTCGTGCAGCCGACGAGCATCGACGGCCTGTTCGCCGTGACGGGTGGCGGCTGCGACTACGCCGCGGTGACCGCCCTCTCGCGGCCCGACCTCGCGAAGGTGATCCGCGGCTACCGCGATTCGTTCGACCACGTGGTGATCGACGCCGGCCCGGCCCTCGCCTTCGCCGACGCCCTTCTCCTCGGCCAGCAGAGCGACGTGGCGATCGTGGCGTCGATGCGCGACTCGAGCCGACTGCCGCTGATCGGGACGGCGATCGAGCGGCTCCGGTCGGTGGGTGTGCGGGTGCCGGGGATCGTCGTCAACGGCTACGACGAGACCCGGCCGCGGCGGCTCTACGAATCGCCGCTGCCGCGCTGACCGGTGCCGGCCCGAGGGTGGGAGAAGATTCGATGAAACTCTCGGTGTCGGGACTGGTGCCCGTCGCGATCGGCAGCCTGCTCGTCGTGGGCGTGACCGCGGTGCAGGGCGTCTGGACGGAACGCTGGAGCGGCCGCAACGTGCGGGCCGAGCTCCAGGAGGCGGCCGGGCGCCTGGAGGCCCGCTTTCCCGGTCGGTTCGGCAGCTGGGAGTTCGCCCAGGAGCTCGCGAGCGACCCCGAGCAGCTCGCCCGCGCCGGGGCGGTGGGGCACATCTCGCGGTCGTTCACCAATCGCGAGACGGGGGCCAGCGTCTCGGCCTTCATCGTCTGCGCCACGCCGCACGACGCCTCGGGGCACACGCCGGACCGCTGCTATCCGGGGGCCGGCTTCGAGATCGCCGAGGCCGAGCACCGGCAGAGCATCCCGCTCGAGGACGGCCGGACGGCCGAAACGTTCACCGGCACCTTCCGCAAGACGGGGCAGACGCTGCGCGTGTTCTGGACCTACGGCATCGACGGCCGCTGGATCGCCCCCCAGATCGCCCGCATCGAGCTGGCAGGCTCGTCGGCCGTCTACAAGCTGTATGCCATCATCGACGAGACCCGCCTCCAGGGAGGCGAGGCCACGGTGATCTGCGGCGACTTTCTCTCGGCGCTGCTCCCCGAGTTCGACGCGGCGATGTTCGACCGCACGCCCGGAGCCGCGGGCTCGGCCGCCGCGTCGCCGACCGGGGCTGACCGGGGCTGACCGGCGCGGTATTCTCAGCCCCGTCGACGGCCTGAGGGCCGGACGGAAGTCGCCAGGAACTCCAGCGTGCCAGCCGCCGCGAACCGCGCCCTGATCACGGGCATCACCGGCCAGGACGGTTCGTATCTGGCCGAACTGCTCCTCGACAAGGGCTACGAGGTGCACGGCCTCGTGCGGCGGTCGAGCACCTTCGGCACGCAGCGGATCGAGCACCTCTACCGCGACATCCACGAGGTGCACCGGCCGCTCGTCCTTCATCACGGCGACATGGCCGACGGCAACGGCCTCGCCCGGCTGATCCGCGAGATCCGGCCGACGGAGGTCTACAACCTCGCCGCCCAGAGCCACGTGCGGGTGAGCTTCGACCAGCCGACCTACACCGCCGACGTCACGGCGGTGGGCACGCTGCGGCTGCTCGAGGCGATCCGTGACTTCCAGGACGCGGTCGGCTCCCGGATCCGCTTCTACCAGGCCTCGAGCTCGGAGATGTTCGGGAAGGTGGTCGAAACGCCGCAGAGGGAGACGACGCCGTTTTATCCCCGCAGCCCCTACGGCGTGGCGAAGCTCTACGCCCATTGGATCACCGTCAACTACCGCGAGAGCTACGGCCTGCACGGTTCGTGCGGCATCCTCTTCAACCACGAGAGCCCGCGCCGCGGCGAGACGTTCGTGACCCGCAAGATCACCCGCGCCGCCAGCCGCATCAGGCTCGGCCTGCAGAAGAAGCTCTACCTCGGCAACCTCGACGCCCTCCGCGACTGGGGCTTCGCCGGCGACTACGTCGAGGCGATGTGGCTGATGCTCCAGCAGGACGAGCCCGACGACTACGTGATCGCGACCGACGAGACCCATTCGGTGCGCGAGTTCTGCGAGAAGACCTTCGGCCGGCTCGACCTCGACTACCGCGACTTCGTGGAGGTCGACCCGCGGTATTTCCGGCCGGCGGAGGTCGACCTGCTCCTCGGCTCTTCCGAGAAGGCCCGCCGGAAGCTCGGCTGGCGGCCGAGGGTGTCGTTCGACGAGCTCGTGGCCCTGATGGTGGAGGCCGACCTGGAACTCGCCCGCAAGGAGCAGGTGCTCCTGGCGGCCGGCCACGACGCGGCCGTGCCCAACCGCTGAGCCCGGCCCGATGACCGACCTCGCTCGAAAGCGGATCGTGGTCACCGGCGGGGCGGGCGACGAGCCGCTCCGCGGGCACGCCGCGGAGCGGCTCGTCGTGCCGCGCAGGAAGGACTTCGACCTCACCGTGGAGGCCGACGTCGCCCGCCTCTACGACGCGGCCCGGCCCGACGTCGTGATCCATCTGGCGGCCGAGGTGGGGGGCATCGGCGCCAACCTGGCCCAGCCGGGCCGCTTCTTCTTCGCCAACATGGCGATGGGGCTGCACCTCGTGGAGCACGCCCGCCGCCGCGGCCTGGAGAAGTTCGTCCACACAGGCACGGTGTGCGCCTATCCGAAGCACTGCCCGATCCCGTTCCGCGAGGACGACCTCTGGAACGGCTACCCGGAGGAGACGAACGCCCCCTACGGCGTCGCCAAGAAGGCCCTGTTCGTGATGCTCGACGGCTACCGCCGCCAATACGGCCTCGAGAGCGCCGTCGTGGTGCCCGTCAACCTCTACGGCCCCGGCGACAACTTCGACCCCGTCTCGAGCCACGTGATCCCGGCGCTCATCCGCAAGTGCGAGGAGGCGCGGCTGGCGGGCGCCGCCGAGGTCGTCTGCTGGGGCACGGGCTCGGCCACCCGCGAATTCCTCTTCGTCGACGACGCCGCGGAGGGGATCGTGCGGGCGGCCGAACGGATGGACCAACCGGTGCCGATCAACCTCGGGGGCGGCGTCGAGATCGCGATCCGCGACCTCGTCGCGAAGATCGCCAGGGCCTGCGGCTACGCCGGCCGCATCGTCTGGGACGCCTCCAAGCCCGACGGCCAGCCCCGCCGCGCCCTCGACATCTCGCGGGCCCGCACGCTCCTCGGCTGGGAGCCGAAGCAGGACTTCGACTCCGGTCTCGCCGCCACGGTCCAGTGGTGGCGCGAGCAGGCCGGCTCGCGGGCGTCATGACTGCTCGCCACGTCGGCACCTGAGAACGACCCGCGTTCGGAGCCGGCGGGTCATTCCGTGTGCCTACTCGACCGGTTCGAGCGCCCCGTGGCCGAGGATGAACGTGCGGGTGCCGGCCGGGCCGTCGAAGATCACCGTGCCGACCGACCGCGGGCCCGTGCCGCTGATGCCCGAGAGCAGGCCCTCACCGTAGTCGGCGTGTCGCACACGCTGGCCGGCGGTGAACGCGTGGCGAGGTCGGGCAGCTCCTCCGAGCCGGTCGGCGAACTCCGCGGCCGTCTGCAGGGCCAGCGTCCGGGAGGGGCGTTCGCGGGCGACCCGCCACGCTCCGGGAACGGCGCCGTGGTCCGGAGCGTCCTGGGAGATGTCTTCGTCGGCCGGACCGGGCACGAGCTGCGATGCGTCGTCGAGGTCGGGGGTTCCCGCTCGATGCCGCCCGGCGTCGAGGAACGCGCCGACGAAGATGCCTCCCGATGGCGGCGCCTCGGTGCCCGTGACCACGGTCTCGCTGCCGGCCATCTCGGTGAGGAACACGCTGGGCGCCGAGATGCGGCGGGTGCCGCGGTAGTCGCGGATGCGGGCGCAGCTGGCGTGCACCTCGCGCATGCCGCGGGTGATGCCCACGAACACCAGCCGGCGTTCCTCCTCGAGTTGATCGGGGTGGTCGAGGCTGCGCTCGTGCGGCAGGATGCCGTCCTCCAGCGCCACGAGATAGACGACGGGAAACTCGAGCCCCTTGGCCGCGTGGAAGGTCATCAGCGCCACCCGCTCGCTCGCCGGATCCCAGGCGTCGGTATCGGCCACCAGGGCCGTCGTCTCGAGGAACCCGCCGAGCGGGTCGGTCGCGTCGTCGCCGCCGGCGGCTCGGTCGGCCAGGGCGTCGTCGAACTGCTGGGCGGCGGTCAGGAGTTCCTCCACGTTGGCGAGGCGGTCCTCCCCCTCCTCGTCGTGGCCGTCGTCGGCCAGCCAGCGTCGATAGCCCGTCCGCTCGAGCACGGCGTCGAGCAGGGGGGCCACGCCCGGGGTGGCGGCCGCCACGGCCGCGAGCGCGGCGTGGAGGCGGCTGAACTCGCCGCATGCCCTGGCCGCCCGCTTCGCGAGCCCCGGGATCTCGGCGGCCCTCGCGGCGGCCTCGAGCCGGCCGAGGCGGTGATCCTCCGCCCAGGCGGAGAGGAGCTCGAGCGACTGCCGGCCGACGCCGCGTGGGGGCACGTTCACCACCCGGAGGAAGGCGTCGTCGTCGCGCGGGTTGCGCAGCAGCCGCAGCCAGGCCACCACGTCGCGGATCTCGCGCCGCTTGAAGAACTCCAGGCCGCGGACGAGCTGGTAGGGCACGCCGCGGCCGCGGAGCGCCACCTCGAGCGACCGCGACAGGGCGTTGGTGCGGAACAGCACGCAATAGTCGCGCGGCGAGCGGCCGCCCGCGACGCCGGCGGCGATCTCGTCGGCGACGCGGTCGGCCTCGTCGTGGCTCGTCGCGTCGAGCACGATGCGCACCCGCTCGCCGGCCTCCGCCTCGGTCACGAGTCGCTTCGGCTTGCGGCGCGTGTTGTGGGCGATGAGCCGGTCGGCGGTGCCGAGGATGTTGGCCGTGCTGCGGTAGTTGTGCTCGAGCTTCACGACCCGGGCGGAGGGGTAGTCGCGTTCGAACTCGAGGATGTTCCGGATGCTCGCGCCGCGCCAGCCGTAGATGGCCTGGTCGGGGTCGCCGGTCACGGCGAGGTTCGGATGGTCGATCGAGAGGCCGCGCAGGATGTGGTATTGCACCGCGTTGGTGTCCTGGTATTCGTCGACGAGCACGTAGCGGTGGCGGGCGTCGAGGAGGGCGCGGAGCTCGGGGTTGTCGGTGAGCAGCCGGGCCACGTGCACGAGCAGGTCGTCGAAGTCGACGGAGTTCGCGGCCAGGAGGAGCTCCTGGTAGATCGGCCACAGCCGGGCGGCGGCCTCGTCGGCGGGCCGGCCCCAGCGGGGCTCGAACGTCGCAGGCGTGAGGAGGTCGTTCTTGGCGCGGCTGATCGTGGCGGCGATGCGGTCGATCGGCGTGTGGGTGAGCGACAGGCCGAGCGTGCGGGCGGCCCGCTTGAGGACGGCGGACGCGTCGTCGGGGTCGAGGATCGAATAGTCGCTCGAGAGGCCGACGAGCGGAGCGTGCCGGCGCAGGAGGCGGGCTGCGAACCGGTGGAACGTGCCCAGTTCCACGGGCTGCGGCCCGACGAGCTCCGCGACGCGGCGGCGCATCTCGTCGGCGGCCTTGTTCGTGAACGAGAGGGCCACGATCTGGCGGGCGGGGATGCCGAGTGAGATCAGGTGCGCGACGCGGTGGGTGACCACCCGCGTCTTGCCGCTGCCCGGCCCGGCGAGCACGAGGAGCGGCCCGTCCACGTGCGTGGCGGCCTGCCGCTGGGATTCGTTGAGCAGGGCGAGCGAGGGGAGGGACACGCGTGGGGAGTGCTAGCAAGCCAGCGGAACGGCGGTAGTCGGATTCGAAACATTTGGATTATATTCCTCCCCCGATCCGGCGGGTTCGGGCGCGTGCCCGGCCGTCCGGCGCAACCCTGCGTCCTGCACCACACGGAACGTCGCGGAATCGGACCACCTGGGAGGGAACCCCACATGCCACGCATCCCCTACAAGAACCTGACCCAATCGGACGAGATGGCCGAAAAGCTGGAGATGAGTACGGCCGAGATCGGCCTGTCGGTGAGGACCACCAACTGCCTCGAGGAGCGCGGGATCTTCACCGTCCACGATCTGCTCAACTGCACCCGCGCCGACCTGCTCTCGATCTCGAACTTCGGCGAGAAGACGCTCGAGGAGGTCTACAGGTCGCTGGAAAAGATCGGCTTCTTCCGGGCCGCGCGATCGGCCGGGGCCGCGGAAGCGGCGGAAAACCGGCAGGAATCGCTGGCCTGAGCCGCGTTGCGGGCGGGCCGGACGCCGGGTGCGCATAATGCCGGGGAGCGGGCGGGCGGCCCCTTCCCGGCGCCGCGGCGGCCCGGCCCCGAGGAGCCCGTCCGTGAGATTGCCGCGATTCCTGGGCAAGAAGCGCGGGAACCGCCGCACCGGATCGCAGGCCTGGGGATCGTTCGGCGAGGCGCTCTTCTACGCCGCGCTCGTGGCGGCGGGGCTGGCCTTCGCGGCGCTGTTGTGCGCCGGCGGCGTCGATGCCGACACGGCCGGCTCTCCCTGGGCCCGGTGGTGGCTCTGGCTCTTCACGCTGCTCATTCCCGGGGCGCTGCTGGCCTTCGGGGGCGCCGGCCTCGCGCGGTCGATCCGCGCGTGGGGGAAGTCGGAAGAGCGACGGGCCGCGGCGGAGGGGATCGGCGAACTCTTCGACACGCCGGGGCCGGATGCCGCGCCGGCCGCCGACCTGCCCGGCGTGCCCACCTGCGAGGATCTCGTCAATTCCCCTGGCACGATCCTCCGCTACCGGCTGCCACTCGAAAGCCCGGAGGGCTGGACGCTCCTGGGGATCGGGCTGTTCGCGGCACTCTGGAACACGGTGCTCGCGGTGCTCGCCGTCAACGCGGGGGTCGACCTGTGGAGCGGCCGCGTGGAGTGGGTGCTGCTCGCGCTGCTCGTGCCGTTCCTGGCCGTCGGTGCGGGGGGTGCGGCGGTGTTCGTGCGCAGGTTCGTGCTCGCGACCGCCGTGGGCACCACCCAACTGGAGATTTCCGACCATCCGCTGCTGCCTGGCGGCCGCTACGACGTGCTCCTGGCCCAGGGTGGGGCGGGTGCACTCGAGTCGCTCGACCTCGCGCTCGAGATGGAGGAGGTGGCGTCGTTCCGCCAGGGCACCGACACCCGTACCGAACGGGTCGTCGTCTGGCGGGAGCGGGTGAAGGAGTGGAAGGAGGTGGAGATCGCCCCCGGCGTGCGGTTCGAGGCGCACGTCACCATCACGATCCCGGACGACGCGATGCACTCCTTCGCCACCGAACACAACGCCGTGCGCTGGCGGGCGGTGGTGTGCGGCCGGCCGGAGCGGTGGCCGGCCTTCGAGCGCGTGTTTCCGCTGGTCGTGTGCCCCGGTCGGATCGTCTCCGCGGCGGCTCGCGCCGTCGAGGTGCCGGCATGAACGTCGCCGAGGCAGGAGCCGCCGCCGCACCCGTTCCCGCGCCCCGCGTCGGCGTGCAGTTCGACCGGCCCGACCGCCGCTACGCGGCGGAGCAGGAACTCGCCGTCCGCTACGACGTCGCCGGAATCGAGCCGGCGGCGGTGCGGGCGCTCGAGCGGTCGGTCGTGTGGTACACCGAGGGCAAGGGGGAGGAGGATCTCGGCGTCCACCGGTTCGAGCGGCTGGAAGGGGCCGCCCGCCTCGCGGAGGCCCTGCCCGGCGGCACGATCGCCGTGCGCCTGCCAGCGAGCCCGCTTTCCTACGAGGGAGTCGTCGTCAAGATCCGGTGGTGCGTGCGGGTGCGGCTGTTCTTCGCGTCGGGGCGCGACTTCGTCTCCGAGCACGTCTTCGACCTGGGCACCGTCCCGCCGGCCCGCGGCGCCGTGGAGCGGACGGCATGACCGGCACCGCCGGCCGACCGGTCGGCAACCCCTTCTCGACGCGGCACGTGCGGCCGGGCGCGCTGCCGGCGCTCGATTCCCGGGGCCGGCCCCGGGACGTCGCGGCGCTCCTCGCCCGGCTCGACGCCGTCGGCGGGTCGGCCGCGCTCGTGGGGACCCACGGGAGCGGCAAGACGACGCTGCTGCTGCATCTGGCGGCCGCGCTCGAGGCGGGCGGGCGGCGCGTGGAGCGGGTGCGCCTCCGCACCGTGGCCGACTGGGCTCCGCTCGCCGGGGCGGCGTGGCGCTGCGCCCGGGGCGGCACCGTGTGCATCGACAGTTGGGAGCGGCTCGGACGTCTGCCGGCCCTCCTCGTGGCGTGGGCCGCACGGCGCGTGGGCGCGAGGCTGCTCGTCACGGCCCACCGCCCCGGGCCGCTGCCCACGCTCCTCGAGTGCGCGACGTCGCCCGCGCTGGTGACGGCGCTCGTGGCCCGGCTGCCGCGGGGCGACGCCGCCCTCGTGCCGGGTGCGGCCGACGTCGACGCGGTCTTCCGGGCCGCCGCCGGGAACGTGCGCGAGGCCCTGTTCCTCCTCTACGACCGCCACGAGGTCCGCCGCCGCGGCCCTGCGGCACCCGCCGCCGGGGTGCGGTCGTAGCGGTGCTGGCGGCCGTGGCGGTCGTGCCGGGGGCGGACCGAAAATTCATGAATCCCGCGCGGGTTTTTTTCGCGCAGGGGCGGGCCGGCGCAACCTAGGCTTGGGTGACGGTGCGGAAGGCGGACGATCCCCGGTGGTTTCCGGGGCTCGATCCCAGGCACCCGAGTGAAGGAGAGCGCGATGACGATGCGACGTGGAATGCTCCTGCTCTTGCTCGCCGGCGCCGTGTCGGCCCTGCCGCGCGATGCGGGGGCACAGTGCTGCCTCGACGGCCTGTTCGCCGGCTGCGGATCGTGCTTCCGCAAGGCGCCGCCGGCCTACGCCGTGGCGCCGGTGATGGCGCCCGTGCCGGCCCCCGTGCCGGCG
>RGVT01000320.1 GCA_010027105.1 Planctomycetia bacterium | reverse complement strand
GTGCTGAATCACGTCGATACGATCATCTGCCCCCATCTCCTCCGCGATCTGACGGAAGCCCGCATCTCCCACTTTGCGGCCTCCATCCGGGCTAAGAAGAAGGCCGAGACTACGATCCAAAGCTACCTAGCCCATCTGAAGGCCATGTTGCGGTGGGCAGTCTCGCAAAAGCTCCTCCCCGCCTGCCCTTCGTTTCCGAAGGTCCAGCGGAAGAAGAAGAGCAAGGGGTCCACGCCGATGAAGGGCCGGCCGATCACACTCGAAGAGTTCGAGCGGATGCTGGACAAGACCCTCGAAGTGGTCGGATCGCAGGCGGCGCCGGCGTGGGCGCACTACCTTCGCGGTCTGTGGTCTAGCGGCCTGCGCCTGTCGGAGTCTTTGGAACTGTGGTGGGACCGCGAAGACCGTCTTCTGCCCACCTTTCCCAAGAAGGGGCGGCCGATGTTGCGGATTCCCGCCGAACTGGAGAAGGGTCACGCGGATCGTCTCTTGCCGATGGCCCCCGAGTTCTCTCTTCTCCTTCTGGAGACGGCCGAGACGGAGCGGAGCGGGGCCGTGTTCAAGCTCCCGAGCATCCGCGGCCAAACGTCGGAGCTGCGGTCGAAGTGGGTGGGCAAGGTGGTTTCCAAGATCGGGGAGGCCGCCGGGGTGCGGGTCCACGTGGACCCCAAAGACCCGAAGAAGGTGAAGTACGCTTCCGCCCACGATCTGCGGCGGGCCTTCGGAGAACGGTGGGCGGCCCGGATCATGCCGGCCCAGCTGAAGGAGCTTATGCGGCACGAATCGATCGAAACCACGCTCCGCTACTACGTGGGGACCAACGCGGAGCGGACGGCGGATGCTTGCTGGGACGCGTTCCAGAAATCGGCCAGCGGCGCGGCCTCTCCGGCGGAAGCGATAGCCTAGAAGCTCGCGCTGCCCGATGGGCTTGTCTGGTCTTCAATATCTCGCGTTGCCCGCTTCAACGCGTCTTCGATCTTTCCTTTGGTAGAGAGCGGCGAAAGAAACACCAACAAGCCGATCGGAAATGCGGCGATCGCCACCACCCATCCCCATACCGTCAGGGACGCGTCGAAATCTACCACCGCGAGGTAGTCGTTATTTCTCTTGCGGATTTTGCCGTCTGCCGAAACCTTCGAAAAAGTGCTCCGGAGACGCTTGTCTACTTCGAGATCAATTGAGCCGTTCTTTGATACTGCCGCCGCCCCGAGGCTGCTAAGGCCGTCTGTGAGTAGATTCACGATCTGGTCCGGCTTCATCGAAATGGGCAACCGGATTTCGGAACTTCCGCGAAACATCGACACCTCCGTACTGAGTGCCTCACCCTTCGTAGGAGGTAGTGTCTTCTGTGCGGGCAGACTTTGCTAGTGGCCCGCGTGGGCAGCGGCCCCCACCATCGCTTTGGGGTACACTTTGACAGCGTTTCCGGGGCCTGCGCCTAACAGATCGTCTAACAGTGGGTCCCCGGAGACACAAAAACCCCCTTCGCGCCCGTAGCTCAGGTGGATAGAGCATGGGATTTCTAATCCCAGGCACTGCAAGGGCGGCGGGCACGAAGCCCGCCCCCACGAGGCACCGCAGGTGCCCAAGCGAGGCGAGCCCGGAGGGCGAAGGCCTCGCGTAAACACAGCTCGGTGGTTCGAGTCCACCCGGGCGTATTGAAAAGCACTGGGAAACCAGCACCTTCCTCAAAAGGATAGGTCGGCCAATGGCACTTCGGCAAGCGTCGGCCGAGCGGGGCGGATCATGAGGAGCAACCGCCGGAGCTGATCGGGCTGGATGAGGCCCGATCGTGGAGGTGCCGAGGAGCTTCCTATCCACGCTCAAGGCCGGGTTTTTCTCGTCGACTCGAGCCCGTCTTGAAACCGCTTTTCTCGCGGGCCGTCCGCACCGTGGCATGGGATCCCGTCAGAGGCTGTGGATGTCGATCACGGGCAGCTCGTCTATCCGTCCCTGAAAGATTGCCCGGTCGAAAGTGGGCCTGAACGAGCTCGCCCCAGTCGGCCGGTGGCCCGCGGGCGGGAGACAAGGGCGGCGGCTCGAGCGTTTCGCCCAGATGCGTGAGGACCTTCCGGATCGGCCCCGGCTCGGTGATGAACGCGATGAGTCGGATGTCGCCACCACACCCCGGGCACTCGAGCGGAAACTCCTCGCCCACCCGAGCCATGAGTTTCGCCCACGCAATCCGGGAGGTGTCGTGAGATCGCGGTTGGTCGCATGGAGGATAGCCCGGTCAATGGCACTTTCGCAACCGTTGTCCGGTCGGTGAGTTGCATGTGGGCCCAGGCTGGTCGCTGACGGGTGCGTGCCGGGCCGGTCATCGCGGGGATTCCCACACCCCGGCACGCTTCGAAATGGTCTGTTTTTCACGCTCGGCGCAGACCTTCTCCGGATCCGGGCATCAGCCGGCTTGTCGCGTCGGCCTCACAGCGAGTGGATGTCGATCGCCGGCAGCTCGTCGGGTGACGATTGGAAGACGTCACGGTCGTCGTGGACCTGCACGAGTTCGCCCCAGTCGGTGGGCGGCCCGCGAGCGGGAGAGATCGGCGGCGGTGCTTCTTTACGCGGGCAAAGCCGTCGTGGCCTTTGCCCGCTTGCGAACCTCCGGTTCGAAGTGAGCCGGCTCCTGCCGGCCGTCTCCTC
>RGVT01000319.1 GCA_010027105.1 Planctomycetia bacterium | reverse complement strand
TGTCCCTGCAGCCCCACCCCCTCTGAGGCTCCCTGTCTGCTGCCCTTTCCCTGCACCCGGTTTGTCCCCTTCCTTGCTTTCCCAGCGGCGCCTTCACTCTGCCCCTCTGACATTCCCCTTCCTCGTCGCCCGGTCCCTCCCGCCCGGTCCTTCACGCCTCATGACCCTCCTCGCGATCGCCAAGAACGGGTTCCTGGAGTCGATCCGCCAGCCGGTCTTCGTCGTGCTGCTGGTGGCCGGCACGCTGGCGATGGTGCTCAACGTGAACCTCGCCGCGTTCACCCTCGAGGACGACAACAAACTTCTGGTGGATCTCGGCCTGAGCACGCTGTTCGTCGCCGGCCTGCTGTGTGCGGCGTTCACGTCGGGGAGCGTGCTGTCGCGGGAGATCGAGAACAAGACCGTGGTCACCGTGGTCAGCAAGCCGGTGCCGCGTGCCGCGGTGGTGGTCGGGAAGTTTCTGGGTGTCGCCGCGGCCATCGGCCTGGCCTACTGGGCTCTGGCCGCGGTGTTCCTGCTCGCCGTCCGGCACAGGGTGCAGTCGAGCGTCCGCATCGACGACACATTCGATCTGCCCGTGCTGCTGTTCTCGCTGCTCTTCGGGGGGATCGCGCTCATGTTCGCCGGGCTGACGAACTACCTCTACAGGCGGCCCTTCGCGAGCGTCTTCGCGGTGTCCTACGCCGCCGCCCTCACGGCGGCACTCGGCCTCGTGTGGTGCGTCGACCGCGACTGGCAGTTTCAAAATCCTCTCGTGGAGTGGGACGGTCAGTTGATGATCGCGCTGGTGTTGATCTTCGAAGCGGTCGTGGTGCTGGCGGCAGTGGCGATCGCGGCCTCGACGCGGCTGGGGCAGGTGGCCGCGCTCATGGTGTGCGTGGCCGCCTTCCTGACCGGGCTGGTGAGCGAATATTTCCTCGGCACGCTGCTCACCGGCCCGGGGGCGGAGTCGCGTGCCATCGGTGCGGTCGCCCGCGCCGGCCTGTGGGCGGTCTACCTCGCGGTGCCGAACCTGCAGTTCTTCTGGCCGGCCGACGCACTCACGCAGGGCCACGAGATCACGCTCCCCTACTTCGGGGCCGTGTCGCTGTACGCCGCCCTGATGGTCGGCGGCGTCATGAGCGTGGCCGTGCTGCTCTTCCAGCAGCGCGACGTCGGCTGACCGGCGGGATCATGGCAATCCTGTTCGGCACGGGATGTGCGCATCGGAAGGCTGGTACGCCAGGCATAGTGAGCCAAGTTGCGCGCTGGCCGGAGTCGCGTTATCGTGCCCGTCATGGCCGGACGTAAGAAGTGCGAGATCCGCGATCAGGATGTGCAGGGCTTGAAGTGCCTGCGGAAGATCGGACCGCTGCTTTCGCGGCTCCGCAAGGTGGGCACGGAACGCGACCGAGCCTGTGGGCTCGATAAGGTCCGCAAGCGGCTCGGCGTGACCCGCGCATCCCTGGGGTCCCTGTCGGAGTCGGTGGCGATCTTCGACCCTGCCCCGCTCGAGGAGATCGCCGTGGAACTCGGCCACACGATCCGGAGCAGGCCGAACGGTCGGTTCGACGCTGTCGGGCAACGGCAATGACCTGACCGAAGCCGATCGTGCCGCCAGCGTGATCAGTGACGAGATCGTCGAGTTGGGCTGGAAGTCGCGGCACCGCACACTCCCCGACCATCCGATGCGGTTGATCTGTGTGGCGGTCAAGCCACACGAGAGTTCCCGGGGGTGGAAAGGGCCGCACTGCGACGGGGTGCTTCGGCTCGTCACCAATCGGCTCGACCTGCCGGCCGAGCTGATCGCGGAGATGGTTCGGCTGCGATGGGTGATCGAGATGTTCTCCCGCGCGTTCAAGCAGCTCCTCGGCTGCGGGCACCTGTTCTCCGACAAGCACGATTGCGGAGATCCGGTGAGCCGGCGTAGCTGACCAGCGCAGCCAGGATGGCGGAGCGCAGGCAGGTCCGGGCGAACGGAGCCCACGGACACCGGTCCGCCGCAGGCGGATTGGTCGGGGCGCAGTGAGCGTCCGGCGAGATGGTTTGGGGCAACCGCGAGCCGGGTTGGCGAATTGAGGCATGACAGGCTGAAGCCTGTCCTACGGCGGGGCAATCGCCGTGCCGAACAGGATTGGGATCATGGCCGGGGCGGGTCGAGGCTTCGGAGGCGGCGGGTGGCCGCGTCGTGCGTCGGATCGAGCCGCAGCACGTCGGCGAAGAGTCGGCGGGCGGCTGCCAGGTCGCCGCGTTGCTCGAGCAACACGGCGTGGTTATAGCGCGGGCCCGGGTCTGCGGGCGCGAGCCGCTCGGCGTCGAGAAACTGCGTCTCCGCCTCGGCGAAGCGTCCCATCGTGGCGAGCGCCATGCCGAGGTTCGACCGGGGAGCCGCCAGGTCCGGCCGCGCGGCGATCGCGAGGCGGAATGCCGCCTCGGCTTCGGGGAGTCGCCCCCCTTTCGCCAGCAGCAGCCCGAGGGCGTTGGCGCAGTCCGGATGCCGGGGATTCAGATCCAGCCCGGCTGCGAAGCAGCCGATCGCCTCCTCGTCGTGCCCCCGCTCGCGCAGTGCCCAGCCCAGGTTCATCACCGCCTTGATCGATCGGGGATGGCAGGCCACCGCGCGGCGCCACAGCGACTCGGCATCGCGCCAGTGCGCGGCCTGCCCGGCCGTGGCGGCCGCGAGCGCGACGC
>RGVT01000318.1 GCA_010027105.1 Planctomycetia bacterium | reverse complement strand
AAAAAGTATAAATTTATATTAAAAAAAAAACAGAAATTAAGTATTTATTTGAGGAGAAAAAAAAAATCGTTGTTAATAATGTATTCTTCTCAAGATAAATGGATTTTTATCAAAAAACAAAAAGAACAAAAAAAAGGAAATAAAGCTTTTTTTTTTCAATTATATCCTAATGAATGTTTTCAAGAAAAAGAAATAAATAAAAGTCAGGATAATGTTCTATTTATCATGCCTTCTATTTATAGTAAAAAATTTATGAAACAAGATGAAAAAAAGGTTAATGATAAGAATGATAATATATATCATAATAATGACAATTCACCAAAATCAAAAAAAAATAATGATTTTTTTTTCAATCCACACGAAGCAATTTGGTATCTATTATATAAATATAACGATAAGCTGACAGACGTATACAATGATAGGAGAAGAAAGAAAACCGTCATATCATTTCCTAAATATCATAATACATTATCTTATAAAAAATGTGAAAAGGTAGATGAAGAGGTAGATGATGATATAAGCAGAACATTGTATGCTATAAATGACATAAATAATAAAGATATTATAAATGGAATAAGAAGAAGAAAAGACTTAATGACAATAAAAAATAACAAACAAGAACTATATTTTCTGAATTGTCATAGAGAATTATGGACAACGGAATGTAAAGTTTTGATCCGCATATGCTCTTATTTACATAAAATAAACATACCCATTTTTTGCTATTTTTTTTCTAATGATGAACAATGTTTAAAAGAGTATCTCCCTAAAGTTTTTGATTGTCCTATTGATTATATAGAGATACCTGAAAAACTAAAAAAACAAAATCAAACAAAAATACAAGAAAAAGTCATTTTCCACCCAGAATTTTGTTCGTCTATTCATTTTTATGACTTGGAAACCTTATCATATCTACAAAAATATTGTTCTTCCTTATCATTATCTGTTGTTCCAACCAAAACAGTCATTATTCTTCCAACTCATAATATCTGTCATAAGACCATAGATATTTTAAAAAAAGAAAAAATAAATACAGGAGAGTTTATTATTCGTTGGATGATCATTACTCAAAGCACCCCTCGTGAAAAAATACGTTCATTATTATATTCTTTTGAGAATGGGCAAGAAAGTATCATTTTAATCACTACACCTTTCTTAAATGACTTTTGTGTTTTTTCAAAGGCAAATGTCATAATTGATACTGGTATTCGTATCCATTATGTAGAACATAAGAGATGTGTCTATACTTCCTTTTGTTCTCATTATGAAATAGAAAGATTGCTTGATAATAATAATACTCATTCAACACAAAAAATACATATCTTATTAAAGAAAAATATACTCGAACGAACCAATGACAAAACTACAAAACAAAACTATGAAAAGGATCCACATGTTTTTTGGGAATTTTTGTACTCGTGGAAACAAAAAATAAAAGAACGACACCTATTTTTTACACCACAAGAAATGAATGATTGTTTATATTTTTTGGAAAGAAACTTTTTGCTATTTTACTGTCCATCTTCTTTTTATTCTTCTAGTTGTTTATTGGTAGAGCCACCACCACAACGATATCCTTCCGTTTTCTCTACTTTTCAAAAAATAGATGCATTGTTTGAAACAGTCTATCAACCTTCTTGGACAAAGCAAAAAGAAAATCCTTTTTCTATTGAAGAATTGGCACTGATCCAAAAATTACAAAGTCGTTGTAGTAGTAGTGACCGAACTCAATATACCCCAGAAGTCAATTTCTTATTATTTTCTTCTATCGTTATTATTCATTGTTTTAGTAGATATGGATTTCCATTTTCAAAGCAATGGTTTTTAACGACTTGCAAACTAAAAAAAGACTTGTCCTATTGTAATGAAGAACTTCTTATATGGACTCATGTTATTTTAGAATATATGTCTCAGGAATCAGTCATGGACAAAAAAGCTTTTTGTTGTCATTATTTTCTAAATGTCGAAAAATTAGATTATATAGAAAAAATGGTCTGCTATTATTACTCTTCCTTTTTTAAAAAAAAAAAGATTCCACACTATTCCATTCTTTTATCTTCTTTCATATATCCAAAAGAACAACAAAAAAATGATGATAAAATATACTTCAAAAAGTATATTCCCGAGTATTGGCAAGAGCAAATGAGATGGTTTTTTTTATATAAATCAATGGTTCCATTGATTCCAATGAATCTAATGGAATATAAATCATATTATTATTTATATCATAAAAATGTTATCTTTCATTTTACAGAAAAAGAAAAACGACAATATCGTTTTATATTGGTGCTATTACAGAAGAAAAATAAAGAAGCCAATGTGTATTATGAAACTTGTAAAATATCTTTATTTTTATTTACCCCAAAGAGTCTTCATACTTTTTTTCTTCATTTAAAATACCATGTATATCTTCAATCATTAGAAAGGAAAAAAAAAAATATAATCAAACATTATTATCAATCGCATGTTGTGGATTATTTTAAAAATGTGATTTCTTACGCTCCTTTTATGGTAAACCATGGCAATTTCTGCTAATTTTATTTATGATGGAAATAAAGATCCTATTTTTTTATTTTACGACAAAAAAATAATATATGATCAGCATGAAAATTTGCAATAACATTCATCATTTTTCTCTATAAATAAAATGGATAATTTTTTAAAGTAATTT
>RGVT01000317.1 GCA_010027105.1 Planctomycetia bacterium | reverse complement strand
CGGTGGCGGAGTTGTACCTCAACTCGGCACCGGCCCCGTTGAGCGTGATACCGTTCGACGCATTGATGTTGCCAGCCGAGACGACCAGCCGGCCGCCGCTCACGGTCGTGGGACCGGTATAGGTGTTCGTGCCGCTGAGGGCCCAGGTGCCGGGCCCCGTCTTGGCGAGCGACATCGTGCCGCCGGCGGCGCTCAGGCTCGTGCCCGCCGAGAGCGATGCGGTCGTGTTTTGCGAGAGGAACAGCGTGCCGGTTGAAATGCCGGTGATGATGCTGTTCGCCGCGATGCCGGCGCCGGTGAGCGTCTGGCCGATCGAAAACCCGGCCGACGAAGCGACACTGATCTGGTTCGCGCCGCTGGCGGTCGCGTTCGCGGTCGTCGATGCGGCCGCGAGGTTGGCGATCACGCCGCTGATCGTGTTCGTGCCCGAGTTGGCTGCTGCCAGCGTGAAGGCCACGTTGGTCGAGGCGGCCGGCGCGAACGTGCCGCTGAGGCTGAGCGTGCCGGCGCCGGAGGCCGCACTGAGCGTGCCGTTGTTGTTAAAGCCGAAGGAACGGTTGCTCGACCCGCTGCCAACACCGATGTATTCGAGCGTGCCGCTCGTCGCGGTGCCGCCGAGGGCGATCTGATACGGGATGCGGGTGGTACCGTAGGAACTGAGTGGGGACGTGTTCGTCGAGGGCAACACGGCATACGGTGAGGCGCCCGTGCCGAGGGCACTGGCCACCCCCGCGTTGGCGATCGAGTCGAACTGCAACAAGCCACTTCGGACGTCGGTGACGGCCGAGTAGTTGCGGATGCCGCTGAGCACCCACGTGCCCGTGTCCTGCTTGGAAACCGAGATCTTGTTGCCACCGGCTTCCGTCATGTCGCCGGTGAGCGTGTTCGCGCCTGTGCTCGTGCCAGCGAGGATCAGCGGGGCGGCTCCGTTCGTGGAGTTCTTGCTGGTCATATTGAACGCACCGGTCAGCGTGAGATTTCCAGACCCGTTCGCGAGGATGGCTGCCGCGACGTTGTTGCCGTAATCCAACGTGACGTTGCGGTCGGTCGTTTCGCCGGCACCCGTGTAGATAAGGGAATTCGTGAAGCTGCCGTTCGTTTGAGTGAACCTGATCGGCGCCGTGCCCGAAATGTTTGCCGCAGCACCGAGATTGCCGGCAGCCCCGGCGTTGCCGATGGTGGCGACGGAAACGATGCCTCCGCTCGTGACGCTCACCGGCCCGGTGAACGTGTTGGATCCGCCGAGCACGAGGACGCCGCCTCCGGTCTTCGTGAGCCCCGCGCCGCTGCCCGCGAGGATCGCCGTGATCGTCGCGGTGCCGCTGGAGTTCGCAATGTTGAACGCCGTGCCGCTCGAGACCGAACTCGTGAGCGTGCCGTTTGAGATCTGGTTGCCGGTGGCGGCACTCGTCAGCGAGACGTTACCCGCCGTCCCGCTCAAGCCCCCGAGGTCGAGCGAGCCGCCGCCGAGCACGAGGCTGTTGGTGGTCGCACCGAGCGTGCCCACGCCCGAGAGGGCGACGACGCCGGCATTCACGCTCGTCGTGCCGGTGTAGGTGTTGGAGGCCGAGAGCGTGGTCGTGCCGGTGTTGGTGATCGTGACGCCGCCGGCGGCGACACCACTGGTGGTGCCATTTCCGGAGCGTGAGCGTGTAGCCGGTGGCGTTTGCCGACAGGTTCACCGGGCCGGAGAGCGTGAGCGAGCCCGACGCGAGGTTATTGGTGACCGTCCTGTTTCCTCCGGACTGCGTCGTCGTGCCGGTCCACGTGATGCTGTTCGAGCCGGTGAACGTAGAGTTGCTGTTGTTCAAAGTGAGATTGTTGTTAAACGACAGGGCACTCGTCGTCTGCAGACTGATGGGTTGGCCGATGGTGACGCCGCCAGTGCCGAACGCATTGGCGTTGCCGATCACGTAGACGCCACCTGAGCCGCCCGAGCTCGAACCGAGATTCACGGTGTTGCTGCCGTTGTTCGTCCCCGACAGCGTCGTGGTACCAGTGGTCGTGAAGGTCACCCCGTTGTTGGTGGAAAACCCGCCGGTGAACGTGGTGTTCCCGGAACCGGCCACGTTTACCGTCCTGCCGCTGTTCATACCAATGACATTGTCGAACGTGAGGGTGGCGTTGGAGGCGAGGTTGTTCGCAATATTGAGATTCGCGCCCGAGCCTTGTTGAGCCGTGCCGCTGAACTGGATGCTGTTGGTGCCCGCGAAGGCAACCTGGACAGTCGTGTTGCCCGTGTTGAAGTTGACGTAGTTCGGAATCGCATTCGCGCCCGTAAGATCGGTCGAAGCCTGCAGCGTCGTCGTGCCCGACGAGGTGCTCTGGTTGAGCGTGACGGTGCCCGAGCCGAAGACGTTCCGGTTGCCGAGCACCAGGGTGACGCCGGAGTTCACGTAGGTCGTGCCGGTGTAGCTGTTGCTGGCTGTGAGCGCGAGCGTGCCGGCACCGGAGTAGGTGATGTTGTTGGTGCCGTTGGGCGTGATTCGAGTGGCGATCGTGCCCGTGACGCCGGGGTTGATCGTGATCACGGCTTCCTGGCCGCTGCCGAACGTGAGGGCGCCGGTCGTGCCCTGCGGGACGATCGCGTTGGACGAGGCGAAGAGGATCGCGCCGCTCGTATTCGTGAGCGTGGCGCCGTCGGCGATCGAGAGGTTGCCGCCATTGAGGACGAGC
>RGVT01000316.1 GCA_010027105.1 Planctomycetia bacterium | reverse complement strand
ACGCGGCGATCGCCGCGTCGGCCGGCCGCACCGTGCGGATCAGCGACGGCCTCGTGGCCTCCGACACCGCGGGGGCACCGCCGCGATGAGGCTCGGCGGGCTGCTCCTGCGGCAGTGGCGCGACCGGCCGGGCCGCGCGCTCGCCGCCGCCGCGAGCGTCGCCGTGGCGGTGGGCGCGGTCGTCGCCACCTGGGTGTCGGCCGACGCCTCGCGGGCGGGCTACCGCCGGCTGACCGCGGCGGTCGAGGGGGTGCCGTCGATCGACGTCGTGGCCCGCGGCGGCGGCCGGTTCGACATCGACACGCTGCCGCGGCTGGCCGACGCGGGCGGCGTGCGGGCGGTGGTGCCGCTCTTCTACCGGCCGACCCTCCTGCGGGTGGGCGAGCGCCGCGTCCGCGAGATCGCGGTGGGCGTCGACGCGGCCGCCCTCGTCGACACCGGGCTTCTCGAGCTCGCCGCGGGCCGCGCCTGCGTCGGCCCCGACGAGGTCGTGCTCGAGGCCGGCCTGGCCGCAGGGCTCGGCAAGGAGATCGGCGACGAGGTGCTGTTGTTCGCGCGGCGGAAGATCGGCCGGCTCACCGTCGTGGGGCTGGCGAAGGGGGAGTCGATGCGCTGGTTCGCCGAGGGGGCCGGCGTGATCGTCGACATCCCCGCGCTCTCCGAGATGTCGCGGGCCCTCGGCCTCGTCGACCGCGTGCGGATCGTGCTCGACCCGCGGGCGTCGCGGCCCGAGGTGCTCGCCGCGGTCGCCCGCCGGCTCCCCGAGCAGCTGCTCGCCGAGGTGCCGGCCGGCCGCTCGAGCATGGCGGAGGACGTGATGCATTCGGCCGATCTCGGCCTCGATTTCGTGACCGGCCTGACGGTGGCGATGGCCTGGTTCATCGTGGGCAACGCGATGCTGATGAACGTCACGGAACGGCGCCGGGGCTTCTCGCTCCTGCGGCTGCTGGGCGCCACCGGCCGGCAGGTGCGGCAGCTCGTGATCCGGGAGGCGACGTGGCTCGGGGCCGCGGGCAGCCGGCCCGATCTCGGCCGGCATCTCGCGGGCCCTGCAGGCCCCCGCCGCGGCGCTCGCGGTGCATCCAGCCGTCGTGCCGCTCTCGATGGCGCTCGGCACGCTGATCGCGGTCGCCGCCGCGTGGTGGCCGGCCCGCGAGGCGACGCGGATCGATCCGCTCGAGGGGCTCGACAACGCGCCGCCCCCCTCCCGCGGCGTGACGCGTGGGTTCGTCCTCCTCGCGCTCGGCCTGTGGGCGGCGGCGGCGCTCATCATGGGGCTCGTGCTCGCCGAGCGGCTCCCGCCACGGGCGGCGGTGCCCGCCGGCATCGCGATGATGCTCGCCTTCGTCGCCACCACGCCGGTGATCCTCCCGGCGATCGCCCGCTGCCTGGCCGTCGCGATTCCGGACCGCTTCCGGATCGAGGGCGCGCTGGCCGTCGAGCAGATCCTGAGGCAGCCGGTGCGTACCGCGCTCACCACCGGCGTGCTCGTGGTGGCCGTGAGCAACGGCATCGGCCTGGGCCACGCGATCCGCGACAACGTCGACGACGTCCTCGGCTGGTACGCCCGGATGATGAAAGCCGACTGGATGCTCACGCACACCGGCATGGTGAGCGCGGCCGCCGCGGCCGAGAGCCCGGAGTCGCGCAGCGTGGAGCACGACGTGCGGGCCGTGCCGGGCGTCAGGGCCGTGGAGGGGATCGGCGTGGCGACCGGCCGCGTGGCGGGCGCGGCCTGCGTGGTCGTGGCCCGCGACCTCGACCCCGCCGGGCCGCTCCCGATGGAGCCGGTGGCCGCCTCGCCGGCCGACCTGCGGGCGGCCCTGGAGCGCGGCGAGGCGGCGGCCGGCACCGTGCTCGCCCGCCGCACGGGGATCAAGCCCGGCGACGAGGTGGCCGTCGAGGTCTTCGGCCGCGCGACGAAGGTGAAAATCGCGACCCTCGTCGTCGACTACACCTCGGGCGGGGCGTCGATCCACGTGGAGCGGTCCGCGGCCGGCCGGCTGTTCGGCATGACGGTCGCCGACATCCTCCTCGTGAAGGCGGAGCCGGGCCGGGCGGCGGCGCTCCGCGGGCCGCTCGCCGCGATCGCCGACGAGCACTCGCTGCTGCTGCGGTCGTTCGCCGACGTGCGCTCGTTCATCGACGCGATCGTGAGCGGCGTCGTCGGTTCGCTGTGGGCGATCCTCGGCCTGGGCTTCGTGGTGGGCAGCCTCGGCGTGGCCAACACCGTCACGATGAACGTGCTCGAGAAGAAGCGCACGCTCGGCCTCCTGCGCACCGTGGGCATGACGGGCCGGCAGGTGACGCGGATGGTGGTGCTCGAGAGCCTCCTGCTCGGCGCCGCGGGCGCCCTGATCGGCCTCGTGGGCGGCCTGGCCACGGCCGTCTTCATCCAGCTCGCCAGCCAGCCGCTCCTCGGCCACCCGATCCGCCCGTCGTTCCGTCCCGGCGTGGTGGCGGCGAACCTCGCGGCGGCCCTGGCCGTGACGGCGCTGGCCGCCTGGATCCCCGCCCGCCGCACCGCCCGCCTCGACCTCCTCGAGGCGATCTCGAGCGAGTGAACTTCTTACCACGTAGGACAGGCTTCAGCCTGTCGTGCCATGTGGGACAGGCTTCAGCCTGTCGTGCCATGTGGGACAGGCTTCAGCCTGTCGTGCCATGTGGGACAGGCTTCA
>RGVT01000315.1 GCA_010027105.1 Planctomycetia bacterium | reverse complement strand
TCATCGCGGCGCACGCCGTCGGCCAGGGGGCGGTGATCTGGGTGTTCATCTCCGAGATCTTTCCCGACCACGCCCGTGCGGCCGGCCAGGCCCTCGGGAGCGCGACGCACTGGGTGTTCGCGGCGCTGCTCACCACGTTCTTCCCGCAGATGGTCGCATCGTTCGCGCCGGGCTGGGTGTTTTCATTCTTCACCGGGATGATGGCGCTGCAGCTCCTTTGGGTGTGGCTCTCCGTTCCCGAGACGAAGGGCGTGCCGCTCGAGGAGATGCAGGCCCGCCTGCGACCCGCCCGCAGATGACGTGCCGGGCGTTCATGATGCAGGCCGCGACCCACCGATCCGGTGGCTCCGCGCGGCATGATAGAGGATGAGGCCGAAGGGCACCCACCAGATCAGGTCGTTGGTGGGCAGCGTCACGCCGAAGGCCGGCGGCACCTCGCCCCGGACGACGCCGATGGCATAGCCGAGGGGGCCAAAGATCTTGCCGAGGAACCCCACGAGCACGATCGGCCAGTGGCGGATCGGATCGGTGGCGGCGGCGAGATAGCCCACGCCGTAGACCCCCACGATCATCCCCACGCACTGCCAGATGAACGGATAATTGGGCTGCTCCATGCCGGTGAGACTGAAGAGCCACCACGGGGCGAGCACCGAGAGCGCCCCCCACGCGAGGTTGTAGACCCCGGCCGCGACGAGCCAACGGCTCATCCACGCCGGAGCTTTGGACTTGGAAATGAAGGGCATAACTCTAGGAAAGAGCCTGGGGCTACGAGCACATCACGAACATACCCGCATCCGTACGACCTTCGTAACAGGTCTATGGCGTCTTGGTCGACCTTTTTCGGGTCCGGTAAAATGCAGTGTGTCAGGTTTCCCAATTTCTGGAGTTGCCTCCATGGCGACCGCCGATATCGTTCGGATTCAGTCTGCCAACACGTGCGAACGATCGCTCCGGAAGTTGCGTCAATCCGGCCGCATACGGATAGACGACGTCGAACTTGCGGCACTGGCCACGGCGGTCGACGGCATCGCCGCGCAATCCATCGAACTATTCGGATCGCGCACAAATCCAGGGCAACGCGGGGGCGACATCGACCTCTTGATCCTCTCCGCAGGCCCACGGTTGGAAACGAGCCGCCGGGTAAGCACCAGATTCTTTTTCGGCTGCGAGGAACGAATCGACGTGGTCGTGCTCGACCCTGAAACCCTCACCGTCGCGGAGGGTGCGTTCCTGCGATCGCTCCATCGAGTGAGAATCGCATGACCGTCGAGCCGCTTCTCGGAGACTCGCAGGCGAAGCTGCGGGCCTCCCTCGAACTCGTTTTCGCTTCGGCGGCCACGTACACCCCATTCTCCCCGAGCCACATCTACTCGCCGCAGGAACGTGAACCGTACGACGCTCTCAGCGACCGCTTTCTGCGGGCTTTTGAGTCGAGCCTCAAGTTTTTCCGCACCTGGGAACGGGTTCGAGAGGCGAACGTGTCGGACACCTTTCGTGACCTGCTGTTGCGCATGGAGAAAGTCGGGCTGATCAGCAGCCTGACCATGTGGATTTCACTGCGGGATCTTCGCAATCGGGTCGTGCACGACTACCTGCCCGACGAACTGGCCGCCCTGTATGCAGCGATCATCGGCGAGGCCGTTCCGGAATTTCACCGGCTCGAGGCGGCAGTGGCCGAGAGGCTGCGGTAGTCGCCTGCCCGAGCACAGTTATGCACCATAAAAAAGCGGAAAAACGTTCGAAAGCTCACAATGTCGTCACCCAAATGGTGGCCACCTGACCATCGTGGTGAGGTCCAAACCGCCAGTGGCCTCGGCACGGGTGCTCCACGCGGCCGCCTTGGCAATCGTGTTCGGCACGGCGATTGCCTGACCGTGGGGCAAGAGTCCCGCTTGCCGTAGGACAGGCTTCAGCCTGTCACTGCCTCGAGTGATGCGCGCCGGCTCGGGGTAGCCCCGTACCATCTCGCCGGACGCTCACTGCGCCCATCCGTGGGCTCCGTTCGCTCGGACCTGCCTGCGCTCCGCCATCCTGGCTGCGCTGGTCGCAAACGCCGTCTCAACGGCAGGGGTAACCCCTCGCCTCCCGCTCTCAATCGAGCACGGCGCATCGACGGCCCTTGCATCCCGCGATAGCTCTCGTGCGGATTGGCTTCCACGCAGATCAGCCGCACCGGATGATCAGGCCGCGTGCGCTGCCGTGACTTCCAGCCCACCTCCACGATCTCATCACTGATCACGTTGGCGGCACGATCGGCCTCCGTCAGATCGTTGACGTGCATGACCCTGGTGGCAGCCCGATCCGATGACCTACAGACGTAACTGCTGCCCATGGCATTGATCGCATTCCAGAGCCCGTAACTGATGTATCCCCGATCGAGGATGGAACAGCGGTCTGCCTCGATCTTGTGCTGTAAAACGGCCCGCTCATCCGCCGTCCCCCGGGGATTCGCCGATGTCGCGTCGATCCGCACGGCTTTTCCCCAGAGCACTTCAAACCTTGGCGAGGGCGCTGATCTCCTGAAGATCACGAAGACTTCGGACCGCCGGGCTGAAGAGCGCAAGCAGCATCAGCGCACAGTACTGATCCATGAACACCTTGCGATTGCCGGCTCGGTCACGATCCGTGCCTACCTTGCGAAGCCCGGAAAGCAGCGGGCGGAGCTTGCGTAGGTACTTCACGCCCTGCACATCCTCGGCA
>RGVT01000314.1 GCA_010027105.1 Planctomycetia bacterium | reverse complement strand
CGAGCGTCACCGTGCGGCTGGCATTGAGCGCGAGGTCGGAGTCGTTGTTGAAAAGCTGGCCGCCGTTGAGCGTCACCGATCCAGCCGTGGCGCCGAGCTGGGCATCGGTGGCCACCTGCAGGACACCACCGTTGATGACGGTGCCGCCCGAATAGGTGTTGCTACCCGACAGCACCTGCCAGCCCGCGCCGCCCTTGATGAGGGAGACGGCCCCGGAGATGTTTTTGATCACGCCGCCGAACGTGGAGGTGCCGCTGGCGGGCGCGGCCGTGAGCGAGGCCGCGCCGGCGGCCGTGTTGTCGATGATGGCGTTGCCGCCCCCGGTCAGTCCGCCGGCCGAGGCGTTGAAGCCGTTGAGGTCGAGCGTGGCGGTGTTGCTGTTGGCCGAACTGCCGAACACGAGGGCACTGGCCGTGGGCAGGGCGTTGGCGTTGCCGATCTTCAGGGTGGGGTTGGCCCGGGAGTCGTTCCACTGGCCGTAGGCGGCGGTGGTGCCGATCGTCGTGGGGCCAGAGTAGGAGTTGCTGCCCGAGAGCACCGTCGTGCCTGCATCCCACCCGATTCCCAGGCCGCCGGAGCCGCTGAGCGCCGCGGCGAACGTGGAGACGCCCCCGCCCGTCGTGGTGATGTAGCCGTTGTTCGTGCCGAGCCGCACCGGCCTGGCCGCCGCGATCGTGACGGTGCCGACGTTGATCGTGCCGCCGTCCAGATCCACGCTGCCGCCGGTGGCTCCGAGATTGGCATCCGACGTCACCGAAATGGCGCCGCCCGTCACCCGGAGGCCGCCGCTCACGCCGCCACCCGTCTTCGTGACGGAGCCCGTGCCCGAGATCACGCTTGCCGCGGTGACCGCATCGGAGCGGTTGAAGATAAGCGCACCGTTGTTGACAACTGCGCCCGCGCCGAGCGAGCCGGCCGTGCCGCCGTTGCCCACTTGCAGGGTGCCGCTCGAGATCGTGGTCGTGCCGCTGTACGTGTTGGCGCCCGTGAACGTGGTTGTGCCCAAGCCGGCCTGGGTGAACGACCCGCTGCCGGACATCGCCTGGCTGAACGTCAGGGCGTCTGACCGGTTCACGACCAGGGCCGCGTTGTTCGTGATTCCGCCCGAGCCGAGCGAACCGGTCGTGCCGCCGTCGCCCGCGGAGATCGTCGTGCCGCCCGTGTTCTCGAAGCTGCCGGTCACAGTGAGGATGCCGCTTCCCGTCTTGGTGATTGCTCCGCTGTTCCAAAACCGCGACGAAACCGTCAGGTCGCTCGTTGGATCGGTGCCGCGGGCGACGTTGAGCGTGGCCGTGACGCCCGAGGCAATGTTCAGGCCGCTGCTGCCGGTGATGACGTTGCGAGCTCCGCCCGTCGTGGTGTAGGTGTTACCCACCCAGTCGACGATGTTGACGCCGCTGCCGGTGTCGAGCGTGTTGCTGCCACTGGTGCCGAACGTGATCGTGCGGGCCGAGCCTCCGGACGTGTTGAAATCGATCCGCGTGCCGCCGAAGCCGAGCGTGGAGCCGTTGTTGATGGCGAACCCGCTGCTGCTGGACACGGTGTCGCTCGTCCCCGCGCCCAATTGCAGCCGGCCACCGCTGACGGTCGTCGCACCGGAGTAGCTGTTCGTGCCCGAGAGCACCTGCGTGGCCGCGCCGGTCTTCGTCACGGTAACGTTTCCGTTGATCTGCCCGCCATACGTCGCCGTACCGGAAGCCACGTTGATGGACACGGTCGGCGTGCCCGAACCACCGTTGGAAATCCGGGCGTTGCTCGATCCATTGAGGCTGCCCACGTTGATCGCGTAGCTCTGCACATCGAGCGTTGCCGTGTTGGCCGAGGCGCCGAAGACGATCGGCGTGCCGGTTGGCAGCGCGCTGGCGTTGCCAAGCCGGAGGTTCGCGCCGGCGTTTGCGAAATAATTGCCCGACGTTCCGATCGTGGTCGTGCCGGCGTAACTGTTGGAGCCGTTGAGATAGACCACGCCAGCCTCCCATGCGATGCCCAGGCCGCCGCTCCCGCCGATGGGACCCGCGACGGAAAAGGATTTGTTCCAGCCCGCGCTCAGGAAGCCGCCCGATGTTCCGAGCGTGATGACGCGCGCAGAGCCCAGCGTCATGTCGTTTCCATAGAGTCCGAGCTGGCCGCCGTTCAAGGTGATACTGCCGCCGGAGGCACCGAGTGCAGTGTCGGATGGAAGTTGCAGCACGCCACCATTGACGACGGTGCCTCCCGAATACGAGTTATTGCCCGTGAGGGCCACTGCGTTGCTGCCAATTTTGGTCAGGCTCTGCGTGCCGCTGTACAGGTTGCTATCGACCTGATCGCCGCCGTTGCCGCCGACGACAATCTGGGCCTGAGCCGAGCTCAGCGCAGCGGCACCGAGCAGGAGGACGAGGGCACACTTCACCGCAGACCGAATCGCGGTCGACAGCGGTCGGAGAGGAGTGCTGGCCATCCGAGTGATTTCCTTGATCACGCGCGCAATCGGGCTTCGTGGACCGGGGCCAGCCGCCGGCCGCCCGTCCGTGAAATGGTCGGATTATCGCTCTGATGGCCGCTTCGACAAGGTTTTGCGGCCGAAAAGTGACGAATCGGGATTGAGCAGGGACGAATCGGGCTGGCCTGCCTTGGAAATCCTGATCCAGTGGATATGAAGGTCTACTGCCCTACGGGCAAGGAGACTTTCGATGACGACGAGACGACGGAAGAAGCACCGTCCCGAGGAG
>RGVT01000313.1 GCA_010027105.1 Planctomycetia bacterium | reverse complement strand
CCTGATCGTCGTCGTCGCGGCGCTCGTCGCGAGCCCCGCCCGTTGCCAGACGCCCGAGGTGGAGGCGGCGCCCGACGCCGCGCAGGCGCTGGCCGAGATGGCCGCCGCCGGCAAAGCCCTCAAGGACCACGTGGCGGAGCTGACCGTGCTCCAGGCGAAGTATCACCAGCCGAAGGCCGACCAGGGGGCGATCGAGCGGAAGTTCAACGAGGTGCACGCCCAGGCCCGGGCCGCCAGCGAGCGGCTCGAGACGGCGGCCTTCGCCGTGGCCGTGGCCGACCCGAAGAACGAACAGGCCCGCGAGATCACCGGGGCCGTCGTGGCCGCCGCCCTCAAGCACGACGACCCGACCAGGGCGCTCGAACTCGTCGCGCTCCTCGACAAGGCCGGCGCCGCGCCGGCCGGCGTGCTGCTCATGGCCGCCTCGGCCGCCATGCTCACCTCCGACCTCGACGCCGCTCAGGCCTGGCTCGACAAGGCCGCCGCCGCGGGCGCCGACAAGGACCAGGTGGCGGGGCTCGGCGAGGCGCTGGCGGAGGAGCGGCCCAAGGTGAAGGAGGAGACGGCCAGGCGGGCCGCCGACGCCAAGGCCGACGACCTGCCGCGCGTGAAGATCACGACCACCAAGGGCGACATCGTGGTGGAACTGTTCGAGAACGAGGCCCCGAACACCGTGGCCAACTTCATCAGTCTCGTCGAAAAAGGTTTTTACGCCGGCACGCCGTTCCACCGCGTGATCGGCGGGTTCATGGCCCAGGGGGGCGACCCGACCGGCTCCGGCAAGGGGGGCCCGGGCTACGTGATCGACTGCGAGTGCGCGAAGCCGGAGGCCCGCAAGCACTTCCTGGGCTCGCTCTCGATGGCCCACGCCGGGCCGAACACGGGCGGGTCGCAGTTTTTCCTGACGTTTCGGCCGACGACGCACCTCGACGGCAAGCACACCGTCTTCGGCCGGATCGTGGAGGGGCTCGACGTGCTGCCCGCGCTCACCCGGACGGAGGGGGAGACGGCCTCGGGCGGGCCGCCGGATAGAATCGTGAAGGCGGAGGTGGTCCGGAAGCGGAGCCACCCCTACGAGCCGCAGACGAAGCCCGACACGCGGGCCAGATGACCGCGGGGCCGCTTGCCATGAACCGCGTCAAGCCAGCGATCCTGCTGACGATTGCCTTCGGAGCCGCGCTCGTGACCGCCGCCGAACCGCCCGCCGACCGCCCGGCCGATTCACCCCGGCCGCCGGCGAAGAATCCCGCGGTGCTCGGCCGGATCCCGGACGACCAGATCCCGAAGACCGACGCGGAGTGGAAGAAGCGGCTCACGCCCGAGCAGTTTGAGATCACGCGCAAGAAGGGCACCGAGCGGGCGTTCACGGGCAAGTACACCGACACCCAGACGCCCGGCACCTACCGCTGCATCTGCTGCGGCGAACCGCTCTTCACGTCGCAGGAGAAGTTCCACAGCGGCTGCGGCTGGCCGAGCTTCTTCGCGCCGATCGACAAGGCCCGGGACAAGACGGTGGCCGAGCACGCCGACCACTCGCTCGCCGGCATCCCGGGCTTCGGCGTGCGGACGGAGGTGACCTGCCGCCGCTGCGGCGCCCACCTGGGCCACGTGTTCGACGACGGCCCGCCCCCGACGGGCCTGCGCTACTGCATCAACTCCGCGTCGATCACCCTCGACCCGACCCCGTAGGACAGGCTTCAGCCTGTCGCAAACGTAGGACAGGCTTCAGCCTGTCGGTCCTTCTCCCCGCAGGCACTTGACGCGCTCCGGGAAGGTGTGTACACATGTTCACATACTCTCGAAAGGAGCTCTTGTCCATGGAAGCCTTCAGCCGCCGTCACCTGCCGCACTACGACGTGTCTCACGCCACGTACTTCGTCACCGCGTGCCTCGCAGGCAGCATTCCCTCCACCGGGGTGCTGGCCCCGAAAAAGCCGGTCGGGGCCACGCTCCGCCCGGGCGACGCGGGGCGGCAGCGCTGGTGCGACGCGGAGGATTTCAGCCGCACCGAAACCTGGCTCGACGAGCGCACGCCGGTGCGCTGGCTGGCCGATCGGCGTCTGGCGTCGATCGTGCGGTGCGAACTGCTGCGGGCGGCCCGGGAGTCGATCGACCTGCACGCGTTCGTGATCATGCCCAGCCACGTGCATCTGGTGTTCACGCCCCGGCGGGAGTTCACCGACCTGCTCTGCCGCCGGGGTGAACGGCTCCCTCCGCGGTCGATCGTGATGCGGGCGATCAAGGGGCGATCGGCCGTGGCCTGCAACCGGCTGCTCCGCCGGGCGGGGGCTTTTTGGCAGAGCGAGTCGTACGACCGCGTCGTGCGGGATGAAACCGAACTCGAGGACGTGATCGCCTACGTCGAGCACAACCCGGTGAAAGCCGCCCTCTGCCCCCGCCCCGCCGACTGGCAATTCTCCTCCGCCCACGTAGGACAGGCTTCAGCCTGTCAAAACGTAGGACAGGCTTCAGCCTGTCAAACAATGAATGACAGGCTAAAGCCTGTCCTACATGACATGCCGTGACAGGCTTCAGCGTGACCGACGGGGTGGATTCAGAAGTCGTCGCCGGGGCGGCGGCCGCGCGGGGCGCGTTGTGCGCGGAACTGCGGCGTAGCTGCGTCTTCCTCGTCCAGGGTGTTCGCGATGGCCGCGGGCAGTGGCTCGGCGGTCGGCGGCGCATCTTCGTCGCCGTCGGCCGATTCGGGCCGGAAGATCGCGTCGCCCGGGG
>RGVT01000312.1 GCA_010027105.1 Planctomycetia bacterium | reverse complement strand
CCTATTCTTATCATATTTTTAGTGCATTTTTTTTTTTCCTATTATTATAATGATGGAAGAACAAAAAAAAACCCTGTGAATTCCTTAGTTTTAAAATAATAGACAAAATCAAGAAAAAATAATGACCATCTTTTTTATGTTTTCTTCTTGTTTTATCATCAATCTCGATGAAATAATCATTTTCTTTCTTTTTTCTAATCATATCTATTATTTTTATACAGCATTCCATAATTTCTTTGAAAATATCCTTTATCTCTTTCTTTAATTCTAAAATAAATTGGAAAAGAAAATCAATCATCTTATAAACTCGGTCATAAAATAACAAATGACATTCTCTTTCATCATCTTCTTTTCTTGAACATTGAAAGTCACAAAAATATATTTTAAAATTGCCATAAAATTGGACGATACTATCATCATCTATAATGTCATTGTAAGAAAAAAGAATAGACTTGTTTTTTTTTTCAAGAATGATATTATCCCAATGAAAATCTTCATGGATAATCTTTTTTTTCACAAATAATAAATATAAATTAAATATGATTTGTACAACAATCGACAAAAATTCATCTCCTCCTATTGTTTGAAAAAGACATTTATATTTATCTATCCATTCATGGAATGTTATGGAATCATGTATATACTCAAATATCAGATATCTATTCCTTTCCGCCACCAAGGTTTCAATATATTTAGGAACAAAAGATAACTCATCATTGATATATTTGTAAATTATTTCTTCATTGGATTCTTCGGTATTGGAAGAAGAAATAATCCATTTCATAAAAAAGGTTTTTTTATGTCGTTTTGATATCTCTTCTACTTCTCCTACAAAGATAATAGAATTTATATTATTTTTATTTTCTATTATTTTCCAATCAATAGATGTCCAATCGTTTTTATTATCTTGTTTCTGATATTGCTGTTTTATTTTTTCCATCTTCTCTCTGTTTTTTCTTCCTTTTTTTTTTTGGGATGTATGTTTAAAAATATTTCAAAAAATATTATTTTTTTTTATTATTTTATTGTAAACAACAACCAAAAAAAAAATGTTATATGTTGGTATATGCTTTGCAAAAGCTCTTTTACAAACAGGAGGCCTACAAAAAACCGTCACTTATGCGATAGAAAATGTGAAAAGTCCTTTTATCACTATTTTATATTATGATTATAAGACGACTGCTTCTTTAGAACCAGCATGTTCACAATTTTTAAAAGATACAGAAGCTAGTCCATATCGTGCATTTATTACAGAAAGCAGTGATGATATTATTTTTTGCGATGATTTTTTTAATAAACAAAGAAAATTGAATGTTTTATGTTTTTCAACAGCCGCTTCCTCGAATACATTATCATCCATTCTGACAGAAAATGCATTAACCTATGGATACTTTAATCAACAAATGATAAAAAGTTTTTTCATCATCTTTTCTTCTTATGATGTAGAGCAAGTCGTTCTTTATTATGACGAATTTACTACCGCTCCAACTTATCAAGAGGATTTAATACGTCAAATGAAAATTCAAGCGGAATTATTAAAAATTCCATATGAAATCATTCCGTTATCTGCTGCAACTACTACTACTATGACATCATCTTCTCGTAGTCTTTTTTATAGTAAGAAAAAGAATAATAAAGATTTAAAAATAAAAAAAAATACAGCCATTTTTTTAATTTGTGAAACCCAATTTTTATCAAAATATATCACGCCTTCATTTTTAGAACAGATCCCTTCCGGATGTTTTATCATGCTAACCGATGTTGCTGAAAATGCCCCAGATATTTTTGGAACCGTTCCCACATTTATTGCTTATTATTGGCCTCCCGATTTTAATGAAACCAGTCTTGCTGTGTATCGTAATGTGAATAGTCTATCCGCAAGTTTTGAAATTTATCCAATGTATCAAATCATTTATAGTCTTGCAAAAATTACGTTACTTCCCCATTTTTTTGAAAATGCTTTCAGTATGACAGAATATTTACAATTTAATTCGTTTGTAAATATACCTCCTCCTTGGGTAACCGCGGATAGTTTAAATTTATCCATACGGGGTCTTTCCTATGGATTTTATGCTTTACTATTTACTAAAAATATATTTTTTCAAAATGTGATGGACCTTTATTTACAAAAAAATCTAGGTGGAAATCCAACAACAAAAGATAGCGTCTCCATGTTTGCCAATGTAGGGATCATTCCTTGGACTACTAACCAATTTTTTATGGCCTATAATATACCCTATTTTATTTATGATAATACCAAAAATCCCCCTGTAATCATCGTAAGAAACTCGACGGACACGACACTCATGGAAAAAAATTTGGATGTCTTCTTGAGCGTCAATAATAATTATCATGATAATTTTTTTTATTATTCTTATGAAGAAACCAATCGATTTTTTAAAGTATTGACCTATATTCCTAAACAAAAAAGAAAAGTGACGCAATCCATGTGTATATGTAATCAAAGTATAAGCAGATGAGGACATATAAAACACATAAAACATATAGACATATAGACATAGAGACATAGAGACATAGAGATATATAGACATATAGACATATATAGACATATATAGACATATAGACATATAGACATATAGACATATAGACATATAGACATATATAGACATATAGACATATATAGACATATAGACATATAGACATATAGACATATAGACATATAGACATATAGACATATATAGACATATAGACATATATAGACATATAGACATATAGACATATA
>RGVT01000311.1 GCA_010027105.1 Planctomycetia bacterium | reverse complement strand
TGTGTGTATGTATGTATGTATGTATGTATGTGTGTGTGTGTATGTATGTATGTATGTATATATACACATTATGCATTTTAACACTATTTTACCACTATTTTATCATCATTATTTCAAACATTACATGATAATAATGAATTATATTATTTATAAGAAAATAATATGGTTAACAAAAAAAAAAATCATCAAAAATCAAAATAATCGTTGTCGTCTTTTTAAGACAAAAATGATGGGTCAACAACATTTTCAAGAAAAAAGGACTGAGATTCACTTGCAAAAAAGCGTGTGGTGGCAAAAATTTCACAATTTTTAACGAGCCAATCGATAAAAATTTTATTATTTTTGATAAAAGAAGAACAATTTTGTGTAATAATTTTTGTTTCATCTATATAATCAAATAAATACATGAAATCAATTAATGTTAGAATAGGATGATTTAATGAACGGGTCATCAAGCTTTCAAAAAAACGATCCAAAAATAAAATGCAAAAAACTCTTCCAAGACTAAATATATCGCATTTGAAAGCAACAAACGGAAGATGAATGATATTGGAATTTAGAATAAGTTCTGGAGCAATGTATGGATACGTTCCTAATGGTATTTTCTTTTTTTCAAAATCCATAAATTCATAATCCGTGAGTTTAAAGTGATATTCGTTTTTGTTGCCATCTCGTACTACAAGAATATTTTCAAGTTTAATATCATAATGTTGAATTTCATTTTTTTCTAAAAACATTAATGCATCCGTGATTTCCAAGATGAATGTCAAGTAATCTGCTTCTTTTAATGGATTTTTATTTCTTTCAAAAATAGTATAATATAGATCTCTATCTTCATAGTAAGGAAAAACAATGGATGAATACAAAAAAGTGGATGGATAACAAAAACGAGATGTACAAGGATGATAAGACGATTGCAATTTTTTTATTTTGTTCGCTTCTTTTAGAAAATCGTCACGTATTTTATATTTCTTGAATAATAGTTTGTTTTCCGGTTGATAAGTATCATATCCTATTGTTATCTCTCTTCTACGATCTTTTTCTACAACATCTGTTATTTTATAACGAAAAAACAATATTTCGAAATTTTTAAACATTTGCATTTCATAAAAGGATAGATTTTTTTATCTAATATATACAAAAAGTGAAGAAAAAAAAAGGATGATTGATGATTGATAAAAATTTTTTTTTTAATTGTCTATTATTTAACAACATTTTTTTTTTTTATTTTAATGTCGCTACATTGAACCAAACCAATGATTTTGTCTCTATTTATTATCCATCATTCATTATCTATTATTCCATCATTCATTATTCCATCCTTATTCCATCATTCCATCCTTATTCCATTATCCATCATTCATTATTCCATCCTTATTCCATTATCCATCATTCATTATCTATTATTCCATCATTCATTATTCCATCCTTATTCCATTATTCATTATTCATTATCTATTATCCATCATTCATTATCTATTATCCATCATTCATTATCTATTCATGGATAACTGAATGAAATAATAATGTCCCCTTAATGTTTATTTTATTAATCTCTATTTTTTTTTTTGGTTTCATAAATCCGAAAGATAATGTTCTTTGTTTAAAAATAATTTAAATTTTGTGATATCCATTATATTATCCATCAATGCAAATTCTTTACTAATCATAAATAATTACTATTAATGATAATCATAAAGTTAGGAGATTAATTAATTATTAGTAAAGAATATAATAATAGAATGATGATTTAATTTCATAATAACAAAGATACCATAAATTTAGTCATTTCTTGTTTCTTGTTTTCTTAAAAAAAAAATGAAAAATTTAAAAATATTCTTCTTTCTATAACTACAAATAATTAAAGAAATATTAAATATTAATAACATTAATAACATATTGGAGATATTCGAGAAAATGAAACAAGAACTTTTTTTTATAATCGATGAAAGTTCTAGTATGGAACCAAGAATTGAACAAATACATAACGGCTTCAAGGAATTTATTTCATCTCAAAAAAAAATCAATAATGAAGGAATCGTTTCAGTCGCTTATTTTAATAATGAAACAAAAATAATAATAAATAAAAAACCAATCAGTGAAATTAGTGAATTACCAACTGGTTCTTATCATCCAAATGGATGCACCGCGCTATATGATGCTATGGGACAAATTTTATTAAATATACAAAAACGTCATGAAGATGATGTTGAGTATATAATGATCGTTTTGACTGACGGCGAAGAAAATTTCAGTTCTCATTTTGATAAAATTTCGTTAAAAAAAATCATTGATGATACTACAAATTTTGTTAAAATTATTTATATGGGCAGTAATCAAGATGCAATATTAAATGCTCAAGTTATTGGAGTTTATACATCATTATCGTATGATGATAATAATTTATTGGAGGCAATGCGTTCTACAAGTGATGCAGTTGGAAGATATAGAAGCGGTCAAGATGATGATATCCTCTACACCCAAACAGAGAGAGATATTTCATTAGAAGGTTGTTAATTATTTTTAAAAAAAAAAATATAAATAATAATAAAGTATTTAAAAAAAAAATTATTTAATGAATGATTGGTTTGATAAACTAAATAATAAAAATAAAAAAAAAAAGAAATAATTATCACACCTACGTGCCTTGACTAATCATTCCTTTGTTTTTTTTTTCCTTAAAAAAGTTTTTTGTTTTGTTTTTTTATTTCTTTTCATGGAGTCATGCGTACAATATGGTATGGAAAAGTAATG
>RGVT01000032.1 GCA_010027105.1 Planctomycetia bacterium | reverse complement strand
ATCGAGTTCCCGCACCCGCGCCTCCATCTCCTTGCCCGGTTTGAACGTCACCACGCTTTTCGCGAGGACCGGAACCTTCTCGCCCGTGCGGGGGTTCCGGGCCATGCGGGCCTCCCGTTTTTTGATCTGGAACACCCCGAAATTCCGCAGTTCGATCCGGCCTTCGCGAACGAGCGCCTCGATGAGGGCGTCGAACGTGCGCTGCACGAGTTCCTTCGTGCGAAGCTGCGGCAGATCGATCTGTTCGGCGATGGTCCGGACGATGTCTTTCTTGGTCACGGCTCCGGCCCTCCCGATGGCGGGAATCGACCGAAGCCTAGGTCTGGCAAGCATTAGTGTCAACAAGCCGGCCACCGCGGCCAGTCGCCGACACCCCGCTTCCGATCCATGGTATCGGCCTCCCGACCCGCAAACTTCACCAAATCGGCACCACCGGCCAACCTCCGGCGGGGCGGCCGCCCGGCCGCGTTTTCGGGGCCACCGGGCCGTCCTTGGGGTGGGTGCAAAAGCCACTACACTCTGGGTTCACTCTCGCGCCCGACGCGGCCCCGACATGACCCTTTCCTCCACGACCTCCCAGACTCCGCCGCCGGGGGCGGTCGATCTGGCCGTGTCGCTCGGTCGCCTGCGGATCCCCAACCCGATCCTCGTGGCCTCGGGCACGTTCGGCTACGGCCGGGAGATGGCCGGCTTCGTCGATCTCTCCCGGCTCGGCGGGGTCGTGCCCAAGACGATCACGCCGCTCCCACGGCAGGGAAACGTGCCGTGGCGCACCGTCGAGACCGCCGCCGGCCTGCTGAATTCGATCGGCCTCGACAACGACGGCATCGATTCGTTCCTCGTGAAGCTGCTGCCCTGGCTCGTGGGCTGCGGGGCGCCCGTGATCGTGAGCATCGCCGGGGCCAACCAGGCGGAGTTCGTGGAGCTCGCCCGACGGCTCGACGCGGTGGCGGGCATCGCGGCGCTCGAGCTCAACATCTCCTGCCCCAACGTGAGCCACGGCGTCGACCTCGGCAGCGATCCGGAGGCCTGCCGGCGGGTGGTGGCCGGTGTGCGCGACGCCACCCGGCTGCCCGTGCTCGCCAAGCTCACGCCCAACGTCACCGACATCGCCGGCGTGGCCAGGGGGGCCCGCGACGGGGGCGCCGACGCGCTGACCGTGATCAACACCTGCCAGGGGATGGCGGTCGACTGGCGCCGCCGTCGCCCCCTGCTCGGCAACGTGATCGGCGGCCTGAGCGGCCCGGCGATCAAGCCGATCGCCCTGCGCTGCGTCCACCAGGTACGGCAGGCGGTCGAGACGCCGATCGTGGGCGTGGGGGGCATCATGACGATCGACGACTGCATGGAGTTCCTCGTCACGGGGGCCTCGGCCGTGCAGGTCGGCACGGCCAACTTCGCCGAGCCGGTCGTCTCGGCCCGGCTGCTCGCGGAGCTTCCCGCGGCGCTCGCCGAACTCGGGGCGACGAACATCGCCGAGGTGGTCGGCACGCTCGCCCTGCCGCCGCGCGAGCCCTGCGTTGAGCCCGCGTCCGGGAGGCCGTCGCATGCCGGGTGAGCCGGGTCGGCCCGAGCGGGAGCCGCCGGTGCGGGTGCTCTCGGGCATCCAGCCCACCGGCCGCTTCCATTGGGGCAACTATTTCGGCGCGATCCGCCAATACATCGACCTGCAGACGGCCGGCGAGGCGTTTTATTTCATCGCCGATCTGCACGCCCTCACGACCGTTCGCGAGCCGGCGCGGCTGCGGGAGCTCGTGCGGGCCGCGGCGGTCGACCTCGTGGCCCTCGGCCTCGACCCCGCCCGGGCGACGCTCTTCGTGCAGTCGGACGTGCCGGAGGTGACGGAGCTGACCTGGCTCCTGATGACCGTCTGCCCGATGGGGCTCCTCGAGCGCTGCCACGCCTACAAGGACAAGAAGTCGCGCGGCCTGCCGGCCGACGCCGGCCTGTTCACCTACCCGGTGCTCATGGCCGCCGACATCCTGGCCTACGACGCCACGCTCGTGCCCGTGGGGGAGGACCAGGTGCAGCACATCGAGGTCTGCCGCGACCTCGCCGGCGCGTTCAACCACCTCTACGGCCACGTGTTCACGCTGCCCGCGCCGCGGCTCGTCGCGGGGGGCGCGAAGGTGCCCGGCACCGACGGCCACAAGATGAGCAAGAGCTACGACAACACGATCGAGGTCTTCGAGGAGCCTGCCGCCCAGAAGAGGAAGATCATGCGGATCACCACCGACTCGCGGCCGATGGAGCAGCCGAAGGATCCGCGGGGCGACCACCTCTTCGAGCTGTTCGCGCTCGTCGCCCCCGAGGCCGAGCGGCGGCGGATGGCCGAGCTCTACCGGCGCGGCGGCTTCGGCTACGGAGAGGTGAAAAAGGCGCTGGTGGAGTCGGCGTCGGCGTTCTTCGCGGCGGCCCGCGCCCGCCGGGCCGAGCTCGAGGCCGACCCGGCCCGGATCGAGGCGCTCCTCGCCGACGGCGCCGAAAGGGCCCGCCGCCAGGCCGGCGCGGTGCTCGAGCGGGCCCGCGACGCCTGCGGCCTCACGCGCGGTGCCACTCGAGCGAGGCGGCGATGAACGTCCTCGGGATCGGCACCGACATCACCGAGTGCCTGCGGATCGCGCAGATGATCGAGCGGCACGGCGAGCTCTTCGTGGGCCGCGTCTACACCCCCGCGGAGATCGACTACTGCCGCAGCCGCCGCATGGCGACGCAGCACTTCGCCGGCCGCTGGGCGGCCAAGGAGGCGGTGCTCAAGGCGCTCGGTACCGGCTGGCGGCGTGGGATCTCGTGGCGCGACATCGAGGTGCGCAACACGCCGGGCGGCCGCCCGCAGGCCTTCCTCAAGGGGGGCACGGCGGAGGTGGCGGAGAAGCTCGGCATCCGCTGCGTGCTCGTGAGCATCTCCCACTGCCGCACGCACGCCACCGCCTACGCGATCGCCCTCGACGAAGTCCCCCCGACTGCGTAGGACAGGCTTCAGCCGTAGGACAGGCTTCAGCCTGTCACGCCACCCCGTAGGACAGGCTTCAGCCTGTCACGCCATCCCGTAGGACAGGCTTCAGCCTGTCGAGTCCTCGAAGCGCGCGACTTCGGCGACGCCGCCTTCGATCCGGAGGTCCGCCAGCGGAGTCCCCTCGGCGACGGGCGTCGTGCCGTCGCGGCGGGTGAGCGAGAGCCTGGTCTGGCCGCTCAGGTGCGCCTCGAGCTGCCGCTCGAGTTCCTTCTTCCGGGCATCGGAGAGTTTTGCGAAGGCCTCGCGGCCACGGCATTTCGGAAAGGCGCGGCAGCCGAGCCACGGACCGCGCTTGCCGTCGCGCAGGTTCATCAGGTCGCCGCACTTCGGGCACGCGATGTCGGTGACCAGCGGCGGGGCCGCGGGGAACTTGACGGTGCCCTTCTTGTCGAGGTTCAGGATGAACGGGGGCGGCTCGTCCGGTGCGTCGGCCGGCTTGCGTCCCTTGCGCTTCTGCGGGCGGGGCCGGTCCTCGACGAGGAAGTCGCCGAACCGCCCGGTGCGCTTCACCATCGGCACCCCCGCCGGGGAGAGCAGGTCGATCTGCTCGGGCAGGCGGGGCTTGCCGTCGCGGTCGACCGGCATCGCGAACGAGCAGGCGGGCGTCTCCTTCGGCTTGGCGGGCTTCCGCTTCCGTCCCTTCGCCGCCCCCTTCTGTCGGGCCGGCTTCTCGATGATCTTCTCGTTGAAGCCGCTGCACGAGAGGAAGCGGCCGGTCCGGCCGAGCCGGTACTCGAGCCGTCGGCCGCACTCCGGACAGGCGTAGGGGGAAGGATCGCCCTTGGCCTTCTCGTGCTGCTCCTGGAGCGCCGTCTCCAGCTTCGGCGCGAGCTCGTCGTGGAACTCGTGGAGCATGTCGGTCCACTTCTTGGTGCCCTGGGCGACCTGGTCGAGCTCCCGCTCGATCTCCCGGGTGTAGCCGATCTCGATGAACTGGTCGCGGAAGCCTCGCTTCAGGAAGCCCGTCACGGCCTCGCCGAGGGCGGTGGCGTAGAACCGTCGGTCGCGCTGCTCGACGTAGCCGCGGTTCTCGATCACGTTGATGATGCTGGCGTAGGTGGAGGGGCGGCCGATCCCCTCCTCCTCCAGCTTCTTGACGAGCGTGGCCTCGGTGTAGCGCGGGGGCGGGGCCTGGAACTTCTGCCGCGGCTCGATGTCGAACGGAGCCAGGACGGCCCCCTTCTCGAATCCTGGGAGCACCTGCTCGCCGTCGTCGCGCGGCACGCCGCTCACCCGGTAGAAACCGTCGAAGCGGAGGACGCGGCCGTTGGCCTTGAAGACGGCGCCGGTGTCGCGGTCGGTGCGGCGCAGGCGGACCGCCGTCGAGTCCCACTCGGCGTCGGTGGCCTGGCAGGCGACGAAGCTCTGCCAGATGAGGCGGTAGAGCCTGAACTGCTCGTCGCTGAGCGCCCCGGCCAGCGCCTCCGGCTCCCGGAAGGCGTCGGTGGGGCGGATCGCCTCGTGGGCCTCCTGGGCGGCGTCGTTGCTGCTCGCGTAGAAGCGGGGCTTCTCCGGCACGTAGGCCGCGCCGAGCCGCTCGTCGAGGTACCGGCGGGCCATGTCGATCGCCTCGCGGGAGAGGTTCGTGGAGTCGGTGCGCATGTAGGTGATCAGGCCCACGCGGCCCTCGCCGGGCACGTCGATCCCCTCGTACAGCTGCTGGGCGATCCGCATCGTGCGGTCGGTCGACATGCCGAGCCGGCTGGAGGCGGCCTGCTGCAGCGTACTCGTGATGAAGGGGGGGTAGGGGCGCGACTTCGTCCGTGTGACGTCGATCGACTCGACGGTGTAGCGGGCCGCCGGATCGGGGCGGCCCGTGATGCGCACGGGGTTGCGGGCCCGGCCGCGGCCCTCCGCGTCGGTGTCGCGGGTGACGACGACGTCGGCCAGGCCGGCGGCTTCGGCGGCCTCCCGCGCCGCGACCGCGAGATCGGCCGTGGAGGTGTTCTCCGCCTCCAGCCTGAAGGGCCTGCCGCCCACCTCCACCATCTCGCAGGCCAGCCCGCGGCGCTCGGCGAGCCAGGCCATCCGGTCGCGCACCAAGGGCGGCCGGCCACGCTCGTCGCGGCCGGCCATGAACGCCGTCCATTCCCCGTGGAGGTCCGCCGCCCGGCCGACGTCGAAGGCCAGCGCGGCCGTGATCTCCCACGACTCGGCCGGGGTGAAGTCGCGAATCTCCTGCTCGCGCTCGGCGACGATCCGGGCGGCCACGCTCTGCACGCGGCCGGCGGAGAGGCCGCCCGCCACCTTCTTCCAGAGGATCGGCGACACCCGGTACCCCACGATCCGGTCGACGATCCGCCGGGCCTGCTGGGCCTCGACGCGGGGCATGTTGATGGCCCGCGGCTCCCGGAACGCCCGCTGCACCTCCGTTTTCGTGATCGCGTCGAACGTCACCCGCTTGGCCCGGGCCGGATCCACGCCGAGCACCTGCGTGAGGTGCCAGGCGATCGCCTCCCCCTCTCGATCGAGGTCGGTGGCGAACCAGATCTCGGACGACCCCTTGGCCAGCCGCTTGAGTTCCGCGACGGTCTTCGTCTTGTCGTCGTCGATCTCGTAGGTGGGGGCGAAGTCGTGGTCGAGGTCGACGCCGGGCACCGGCTGCTTCGAGCCCTTGGGGGCGCGGCTGGGCAGGTCGCGGATGTGGCCGATCGACGCCTTCACCACGTATCCCGGCCCGAGGTATTTCTCGATCGTCTTGGCCTTCGCCGGGCTCTCGACGATCACGAGCTGGTAGTCGCCCGCCGGCACGCGGGCGGCGGCCGGCGCGCCGGCGGTCCGCGGGCGCACCGGACGCCGCTTCGTCGCTGACGATCTTTTTGCCATGGCGTTTCGGGTCCGCGGGCGGACTGTCTGGGATTGGCGCACGCCGCTCTGGCGCTACAATCGGCGTCTGCGGGCGATCGGAAAGCGTTACCCTCCCCCCTCTTTGCTTGTCAAGCCTCGGCGGGCCGGACCGCCGTGCAGACCCACAGCGGACGCGGCCATGGCGGGCTCTTTCGACATCTTCCGGCGCTACCAGCGGTCGCTCCTGGTGGCCGTCGCCATCCTGGCGATGCTCGCGTTCTTCGTGCTGCCGCCGTTCCTGCAGATGGGCGGCGGCACCGCGGCGGGCGACCCCGTGGCGGCCCGCTGGACGGGCGGCGAGATCCGCGAGGGGCAGCTCGAGCGGAGCGTGGCGCTGCGTTCGGTGGTCAACCGGTTCCTGGTGGAGGCGGCCGTCGCCGCCGGCCGGGATCCCGCGCGGCTGCCCCTGTTCCCCGAGTCGGAGGAAGCGGTGGTGCGGACGATCCTCGTGAACGAAGAGGCGCGCCGCAACGGCCTCGTCGTGAGCGACACCGCGATCAACGACTTCCTCGCCCAGTGGACCAACAACCTCGTCCGCCCCGAGCAACTGGCCGCGATCATCGCCAGCCTCCGGCTGGGACCCGCCGCCGTCTCGCAGCACGACCTGTTCGAGGCCCTGCGGGCCGAACTCACGGGCCGCAACATGCTGTTCATGTTCCAGACCGGCTTTTCGGGCGATCCGCCCGGCTGGCGGTGGGACTACTACCGCCGGCTCGAGCAGCAGGCCACGGTGGAGGTGGTGCCCGTGCCGGTGGAGACCGTCGTCGCCGAGGTGCCGGCTCCGACCGAGGCGGAACTGCGGACGTTCTTCGACCGGCATCGCGAGTCCCTGCCCGACCCACGCAGCGACGCTCCCGGGTTTCGCCGGCCGCGACGGGTCCGTTACGAGGCCTTCGTCGCCCGGCGGGACGCCTGCGAGGCGGCGGCCGCGAAGGAGGTGACCGACGACGCGATCGCCGCCTTCTACGAGAAGAACAAGGCCACGATGTTCAGGGCCACGCCCGAGACGAAGTCGGCGGACAAGGACGCGCAGGGCGGGGACAAGGACGCCAAGGACAAGCCCGACGGCAACGACAAGCCCGACGGCAAGCCCGACGAGAAGGGCCAGCAGGACGCGGCGGGCGGGACGGCCCCCGACGTCGAGCCGCTGGAGAAGGTGAGGGACCGGATTCGCGAGCAACTGGCCCGAGAAAAGGCAGCCGCCCGCATCGACGCCGTCTTCTCGGCGATCGCGGGGGACGTCGGCCGCTACGCCGAGGACCTCGCCCTCTGGAAGGCCCGGGGGGCGGGGTCCGAGCCCCCGCCGGCGCCCGACGTCGACCTGATCGCCTCGAAGCAGTCGCTCGAGGCCGTCCGCTCGGATCTCGTGACGGCCGAGCAGGCCGTCGCCGCCGGCGGCATCGGCCGGAGCTTCGAACTGGTCGCCGACCCGGGCAGCCGGTTCGGCATCCGGCAGCAGACCTGGCTCGACTCGATCTTCGGGCAGAACACGCTGCCGCTGCGGCCGGTGACGTCGCGCGACGTCGAGGGCAACCGCTACCTGTCGTGGAAGACCGACGACCAGGCGGAGTCCGTGCCCACGTTCACCGAGGCACGCGACGAGGTCGAGTTTTCCTGGCGGATCGTCGAGGGTCGGGGTGTTGCCCGGCGGAAGGCCGAGGAGATCGCCTCCCGCGCCCGTGCCGAGAAGCGGCCGCTCGCGGAGGTCGTCGGCGAGGCCGGCCCTCTCCGCGCGGTCAAGGCGGGCCCGTTCACGTGGCTCTCGCCGGGTGCGTCGGGGCAGCCGGAGCTGACGGAGCCCGAGGAGTTGGAGATGCCGGGGGCCGGATTCATGGAGGCGGTGTTCGCGCTCGAGCCGGGAGAGACGGCCGTGGCGTTCAACGAGCCGCGGACGGTGTGCTATGCGATCCGGCTCGACGCGCTCGATCCGCCGGAGGCCGCGTTGCGAGACACGTTCCTCGCGGCCCGCTCCGATCCGCGCCGCGTGGCCGCCGTCGCCCAGGGGGAGTTTTCCCGCTCGTTCGGCGCGTGGCTCGGCGGTCTCGAGAAGCGGTATGCCCTCACGTGGGGGCGTCAGCCGAGGCGCTGACGGCCGCGGCATCCCGCCTCACGGGCGCGGCTTGAGCACGAGCGCGGCCAGGGGCGGGAGCGAGAGAGAGAGGCTGCACTCGCGGCCGTGGTGCGGCTGGTCGAGCGCGAGCATGCCGCCGGAGTTGCCCACGTTGCCGCCGCCATACCAGGCCGAGTCGCTGTTGAAGATCTCGTCGTACACGCCCGCCCGCGGCACGCCCACGCGGTAGCCCTCGCGGGGCACCGGCGTGAAGTTGCAGCACACGACGACGAAGTCGGCCGGGTCGGCGGCCCGGCGGATGAACACGAGCACGCTGTCCTGCCAGTTGTGGCAGTCGATCCACTCGAAGCCCCGGCCGTCGAAGTCGAGCTGGTGGAGGGCCGGCTCGCGGCGGACGAGCCGGTTGAGGTCGGCCACGGCCTTGGCGAGGCCGCGATGGCTCTCGTGCTGGCAGAGGTGCCATTGCAGGCTCTCGTCGAAATTCCATTCGGTCCACTGGCCGAACTCGCCCCCCATGAAGAGCAGTTTCTTGCCCGGGTGGCACCACATGTAGGTGTACAGGAGCCGGAGGTTCGCGAACTTCTGCCACAGGTCGCCCGGCATCTGGTCGAGGAGGGCGCCCTTGCCGTGCACCACCTCGTCGTGCGAGAGGGGGAGCACGAAGTTCTCGTGGAAGGCGTAGATCAGGCTGAAGGTGAGCTCGTCGTGGTGGTACTTGCGGTGCACCGGGTCGTGCCGCATGTAGCGGAGCGTGTCGTTCATCCAGCCCATGTTCCACTTGAGGCTGAACCCGAGGCCGCCCGTGTACGTGGGCCGTGACACGCCGGCCCAGGCCGTCGACTCCTCGGCGATCGTGAGCACGCCCGGGAAATGCGTGTGCACCTGGATGTTGAACTGCTTGAGGAACTCGATCGCCTCCAGGTTTTCTCGACCCCCGAAGCAGTTGGGCTTCCACTCCCCCTCCTTGCGGCTGTAGTCGAGGTACAGCATCGAGGCCACGGCGTCGACCCGCAGGCCGTCGACGTGGTAGCGGTCGAGCCAGAAGAGGGCGCTCGAGACGAGATAGTTGGCCACCTCGTTGCGGCCGTAGTTGAAGATCAGGGTACCCCAGTCGGGGTGCTCCCCCTGCCGCGGATCCTCGTGCTCGTAGAGGGCCGTGCCGTCGAAGCGGCGCAGGCCGTGGCCGTCGCGCGGAAAGTGGGCCGGCACCCAGTCGACGATCACGCCGACGCCCGAGCGGTGCAGGGCGTCGATGAGCGACATCAGGTCCTGCGGGGCGCCGAACCGGCTCGTGGCCGCGAACATCCCGATCGTCTGGTAGCCCCAACTCGCCGAGAGGGGATGCTCCGTGGGGGGCAGGAACTCGACGTGCGTGAAGCCCATCTCCACGCAGTAGGGCACGAGCTCGCGCTCGAGGTCGGCGTAGGTGAGCCAGCGGTGCGGGTCGTCGCCCGGCCGCCGCCAGCTTCCCAGGTGCACCTCGTAGACGTTGAGCGGGGCCGAGAGGGCGTTGCGGCCGGCCCGCTCCGCCATCCACCGGCCGTCGCGCCATGCATAGTCGAGGTCGATCACCCGCGAGGCGGTGCGGGGAGGCACCTCGGCGCCGAATCCGTAGGGATCGGCCCGGTCGGTGAACGTGCCGTCGGCGTGGACGCGGAACTTGTAGTGGTCGCCCGCCTTCGCGTTCGGCACGAAGAGTTCCCAGATGCCCGAGGGGATCCGCTTGTGCATCGCGTGTACGCGGCCGTCCCAGCCGTTGAAGTCGCCGACCACGCCCACCGCGGCGGCGTTGGGCGCCCAGACGGCGAAGTTGACTCCGGCGACGCCGGCCGCCGTGTGGAGGTGCGCACCGAGCTTCTCGTAGCTCTTCCAGTGGCGGCCCTCGCCGAGGAGATGGAGGTCGTAGTCGGTCAGCATGGAGAACAAGCCGCTGGCGCCGTGGGGTCGATACCGCCGGCCGCCCGGCTCGGAAGGTATCGTCCGCGGGCGGCCCGTGCGTCGAACAACGCCGACTCCGCCGCGCCACATGGTATCGTGCGGCCCGCGGCGGCGTCGCCCCGTGGCGATCGTGCGGATCGCGCCGGTTGTGCGATCGCCGCCGGGCCGCACGTCGAAATCGACGTCGTCAGGCCACGAGCCGCATCGCGGGCACCTCGCCCGTGATCCCGATCACGAACTCCTCGAAGATCTTCACGTCGAGGGCCGAGGCGGTCTCCGCCTCAGGGTGGAATTGCGTGCCGATCGCCACCCAGCCCTCGACCGCGCTCTCGATCGCCTCGATCACGCCGTCCGGTGCCCGGGCCGTGACCTTGAAACTCGGTGCCACGTCGTCGATCGCCATGTGGTGCATGCTGTTGACCCGGATCTCCCCCTCGCCGTAGACCCGCTCCATGGCGGAGCCGGGTTCGACGAGCAGGGCGTGGCGGTGGGCCTGGTCGAGCGGATCCTTGTGGGGGATCGCCTTGGGAAGATCCTCCGGGAGGTGGAGGAACAGCGTGCCCCCCTCGGTCACGTTGAGGAGCTGCATGCCGCTGCCGATCGCGAGCACCGGCATGTGCCGGGCGCAGACGTGCTTGGCGAGCATCCGATCGAAGTCCTCGCGGCGGGTGTCCATCGGCCGTACCGCCGGGTGGGGCATGTAGCCGTCGCGCCTCGGATCGAGGTCGGCCCCCCCCACGAGGACGATGCCGTCGAGGAGATCGAGCAGGCGGACGACGTCGTCCTCGTCGGCCAGCGGGGATGCCGCCGGAGGCCGTGATCCCGTCGTAGTAGCCGGCCGCCACGAACGACAGGGCGGCGTGCTCCTTGCGGGTGGAGCGGTAATCCGTGTTGATGCCGATCAGCGGTTTGCCAGCCATGAAATCCTCCCTGAAGTGTTCCGGCCGGCTTCCATGCCGCCCGTTCGGGGACCGAAACTATCGGCCGCAAGCCGCAAGGCAAGGATTTTTCCGATTTTGTGTGGCAGCACGCCCGCCACCACAAGATCAAGTGCTAGCACGCCCGGTGCTAGCATCCAGCGTGGGACAGGCTTCAGCCTGTCATGCCTTCGTGGGTGCGCCGGCTTCGGGCCGCCCGATCCCCCTCGCCGGACGTTCGCTGCGCCCTCCGGGCTGCGCTCACTCCTAGCGACTGGCGCTGCGCCTGGCGAGTGTCGCGCCGTCGCCGCCGTCCCGGCGTTGGCGGCGGCTTACGGTCGCCGAGCGAAGCTCGGCTCCCCCACGCTTTCCGTGAGGGCCGGAGGCCCGGTTGAGCACCAGCGGGCGGAGGCCCGCCAAGCGAACAGCGGCACGATGCCGGGTGTTCGCGTGAAGATGGCTGCGCTGGTCGCTAAAGCCGGCTCGGGGGACACGGGTGGCCCGAAGCCTCCCCGTCTCGTAGGCGCAAAGCAGTTGTGGCGGAGTCGGTCGGTGCGATGCGCAAGAGCCGATGGGCAGATACGCGGCTTCCACCGAGCGCACCATCAAAGTTGAGGAGGGACTAGCGATCGCCCTCGGCGATGGAGCAGCGTGCCGCCGGCTCCGAATGCGGGTGGTAATCGACTGCTTTCCAGCACGATGCGTCTGTCATCGGCTCAAGCAGTCACCCAGACCGCGTGCCTGAAACTGCGAAGCCAGGTGAGCTGGCGCTTCGCCAATTGGCGGGTGCGGTCCTGCGTGCGGCGGATGGCGTCGGCGACCGAGAGCGTGCCGACGAGGCCCCGGGCGAACATCGCCTCGACCCGCCGGTCGATCCGGTCGTGGAGCAGCCGGCGCGGCAGGTCCACGACGAGGAACTGCGATTCGAAGACGGGGTGCGGGGCGGGCGCGAACGCGGCGCTCAGCGGCCGGCCCGTCGCGTGAACCACTTCGAGCGCGCGCACGATCCGCTTCGTATCGTGGGGATGGATGACCGTCGCGAGCCGGGCGTGGAGGGGCGCGTTGCCGGTCGCCGCCACTTCCGCCTCGAGCGCCCGGCGGTAGGCGGCGTCGGCGGGGGGCAGGGGGGCGAGGCCGTCGCGGAGGGCGCGCAGGTAGAGCGGCGTGCCGCCCACGAACAGCACGCGCCTGCCCCGGAGGCGGATCTCCTCCACTGCGGCGGCGGCGGCGGCGAGCCAGCGGGCCACGCTGTAGCGTTCCGACGGAGCGACCACGTCGACCACGTGGTGCGGCACGGCGGCGCGTTCGGCGGCCGACGGCTTCGCGGTGCCGATGTCGAGGCCGCGGTAGACGGCCATCGAATCGACGCTCACGACCTCGGCGTCGAGCCGGCGTGCCAGGTCGAGGGCCAGGGCCGTCTTGCCGGCCGCCGTGGGCCCGGAGAGGAACCAGCAGTCGGCAGCGAGCCGGGGGGCCGGGGGCGGGCCCGCCCGGGCTGCATCCGCGCCGGGGCATGCTACAGTTGAGAAATCGTCGGGAGCCATCGGATGCCGCGGCTGGGAGAAACGCTGGAGAGCCTGGAGGGCGTCGTCGCGTCGCGCAGGAGCGACCCGCCGGAGCGATCCTACACCAGCCGGCTGCTCGCCGGCGGCGTCTCGCGGATCGGGGCGAAGGTCACCGAAGAGGCGGGCGAGCTGGTGGCCGCCGCCGCCACGGAGACCGACGAGCGGGTCGTGTCGGAGGCCGCCGATCTCGTCTATCACCTGCTCGTGCTGCTCGCCTGCCGGGGCCTGTCGCTGGCCCTCGTCGAGGCGGAGCTGGCCAGACGGTTCGGCGTGTCGGGGCTCGACGAGAAGGCCGCGCGCACGCGCGCCGGGGGTGCGGCATGACGCCGGCTTCGCGTCCGCGGCTGCTGCGGATCGGCGTTCCGAGCAAGGGGAGGCTCGCCGAGATCTCGGCACAGCTGCTCGTCGACGCGGGGCTCAACTTTCGCCGGCCGGAGCGGAGCCTCTTCGCCCGCTGCCGCGACATGCCCGTCGAGATCACGTTCCTGCGCACCGACGACATCCCGGTGCTGTGCGCCGAGGGGGCGATCGACCTCGGCATGACCGGCGCCGATCTCGTGGCCGAGAGCGGCGCGGCCCTCGTGCGGCGGCTCGACCTCGGCATCGGATCCTGCCGGCTCGCGCTGTGCGTGGCCGAGGACTCGGCGATCGCCGACGCCCGGCAGCTCGCCGGCCGGCGGATCGCCACGAGCTTTCCGCGGATCACCCGCGACTGGCTCGCCGCCCGCGGCGTGGAGGCCCACTTCGTGGAACTCTCCGGCAGCGTCGAGATCATGATCCAGCTCGAGGTGGCCGACGCGATCGTCGACCTCGTCGAGACCGGCAGCACGCTCGCCGCGAATCGGCTCCGCGTGCTCGACGAGATCGGCCGCTACGAGACCGTGCTCGTGCAGAACCACCACGTGGCCGACGCCGCCACCGCCGACCGGATCGTGCGCCGGCTCGAGGGGATCGTGATCGCGCGGAGCTACTCGTTGCTCGAATACAACATCCCCCGGGACAGGCTGGCGGAGGCCGAGAAGATCACGCCGGGGTTCGACTCGCCGACCGTGAGCGCGCTCGAGGATGCGAAGTGGTGCGCCGTGCGGGCGATGGTGCGGCGCGGCGAGGCGCACGGCATCATGGAGCGGCTCGAGGCGATCGGCGCCTCCGCCATCATCGAGACCGACATCTCCAATTGTCGCCTGTGACGCCTCCGGCTTCGGCCCGCCAGCCCTCCACCGCCCCGTGGATCAGCCGGCCGCCGCGCACCGTCCCGACGACCGTCGTCTCCGGGTCGAGCGCCGTCGCGTGCGGGTCGGCGGCGGGGCGCGATGGCCTCAGGATCGCGAGGTCGGCGGGGCGGCCGGGGGCGAGGATCCCGGATCGCCGCTCGAAGCCGAGCGCCCAGGCTCCCGCGGCCGTCGCCATGCGCAGGGCCTCTTCGGGGCCGGCGAGGCCCGCGCCGACGAGTTCACGGCATTCGGCGAGCACGGAGAGATCGGGGCTCGACGCCCGGCTGTCGGTGCCGATCGCCACCCGGATGCCCGCGGCCCGCAATCGGGCCAGCGGCGGCGGGATCCCCGCCAGGAGCCGCGTCGTGCGCGGACAGACGGCCACTGCCAGCCGGTCGCGGTGGCGGGCGAGGCGGGCGAGCGCGTCGTCGTCGAGGAACGTGCCGTGCACCACGAGCCCGCGCGGGCCGCGGGCCAGGAGCGAGATCCAGTCGGCGGCCGGAAGCAGGTGCGGCGGCGGCCCCGCGGGCCAGGCACCGAGCCCCTCGAGGAGCGGGCGAAACGGCCCCGTGCCGTCGGCGACGAACCCGGCCTCGGCCGGGCTCTCGGCGAGATGCATCGCCGCGGGCAGGCGGCGGCGCCGCGCGGCGTCGAGAACCAGCCG
>RGVT01000310.1 GCA_010027105.1 Planctomycetia bacterium | reverse complement strand
GCCCATGCCGCCGAAGACCATCACCGCGGGGAACGCGGCCGGCCTCGTGCTGCTGCTGCCGGCCGCGTTCCCCGCGGTGATGGTCTTCGGCGGCATGGGCTGGGGCAACGCGCTGCTCAAGTGGCTCGGCACCGGCACCATGCTGATCGACATCGGCACCGTGATGGCCCCGAGCGTGGCGCTCGGCGTGACGGTGGACGACGTCGTGCACTTCATGCTCTGGTTCCGCCGCGGGATCGCCGAGGGGCTCGACCGCCGCCAGGCGGTGATGCTCGCCTACAAGGGCTGCGCCCGGGCGATGTACCAGAGTTGGGGCGTGATCGGCATCGGCCTGTCTGTGTTCGCCCTCTCGCCGTTCGGGCCGACGCAGCGGTTCGGCCACATGATGCTCTCGATGCTCACGATCGCACTCGTCGGCAACCTCGTGCTGATGCCGGCGATTCTGGCCGGGCCGCTCGGCGCCGTCTTCGGCTGGAGCGTGCAACGGATCGAGCGGAAGAAGGCCTTGCGCGAGGGTCGCCGGAAGGTGAAGTCGGACCCTGGCAGCGACGCGCTCCCGACGCCGCACGTCCTGCCCGGTCCGGCCAAGCAGGTCGTGCATGCCTGACGCCGCGGCCGAGGAGCCTGCCGGCGACGGACTGCCGACCGCGACGGTGATCCTCAAGCCCAAACGGGCCCGGCCCTTCTTCGGCCGCCACCCCTGGGTGCTCGACGCGGCCGTACTGCGCGTGGAAGGCGACCCCACCGACGGCGCCGTCGTCGATCTCGCGACGCACGACGGGCAGTTCGTGGCCCGCGGCCTGTTCAACTCCGCGAGCAGGCTGCGCGTGCGGCTCTACGCCTTCGACCCCGCCACGAAACTCGACGCCGGCTTCTGGCGGTCGCGGCTCGAGGCGGCCGTCCGCCTGCGGCGCACACTCGGGCTCGACGCCCCCGAGGGCGCGGCCCGGCTCGTCAACAGCGAGGGGGACGACCTCTCCGGCCTCATCGTCGACCGCTACGGCGCCTACCTCGCCGTGCAGGTCACCGCCCTGGCGATGGCCTGCCGGCTGGAGACGATCTGCGACGCCCTCTGCGACCTGGTCGGGCCGCAGGGCATCCTGCTCCGCGGCGCGGAGCGCGGCCTCGCCACACTCGAGGGGCTGCACCTGGCCGACCGGGTCGTGCGCGGAGCCGCACCGCCCGGCCCGATCTTCGTCGCGGAGCGTGGCCTGCGGTTCGGCGTGGACCTCACGGAAGGCCAGAAGACCGGCTCCTACCTCGACCAGCGCGACAACCGCCACGCCGCCGCCGCCTACGCCCGGGGTCGGCGCGTACTCGACATGTTCTGCTATGCGGGCGGTTTCTCGGTGGCCTGCGCCGTCGCCGGTCGGGCTGCGAGCGTGCTGGCCGTCGATTCGAGCGCCAAGGCCGCGGCCCTCGCCCGGGCCAACGCCGACTTGAACGGCGCGGCGAACATCGCCGTCGAGACCGCCGATGCCTTCGAAAAACTCGATGCCCTGAAGGCCGCGGGCGAGCGGTTCGGGATGGTGGTGCTCGACCCGCCCAAGTTCGCCCGCAGCCGCGCGAGCCTCGACGACGCCCTGCGGGCCTACCACCGGATCAACCGCGTGGCGGCCGACCTCTTGGAGCCGGGGGGCATCCTCGTCACCTGCTCCTGCTCGGGGTCGGTCTCGCGCGACGACTTCCTCGAGATACTCGCCGGCGTTGCCCAGCGGGCCCGCCGCCCGATCCAGCTCCTCGAATGCCGCGGCGCCGCCCCCGACCACCCCGTGAGCGCAAGCTGCCTCGAGGGGGAATACCTCAAGTGCGTAATCGCCCGGGTGCCGTGACGGTTCGATTCGCACGCCATCATACATCCGCGCCGGCTTCGGGCTCCCCATATCCCGTCGCCGCATGGCAGGGCGCGTGATGATCACCTGCATTCGGAGCCGGCGGTAGGCATGCTCGAAAGATGCCTCACGGAACGGCACGGCATCATGCCGTCCGTTCCTTTGCCGACATCCGTCGGCTGGTGATGACCCGGCCCTCCAGGCCTAACGCATCGAATCGTTTTGATCAGACGCCAATAGTCCTCAAGCACTCCCTGCGTCTGCGCGTGCCCACCGACCGTCTCCGCCGAAAGTTCCCTACGCCTACGAGTTGAGGAGGCGAGGGATGGGACCAGCGCAGGCATGGATGCCGGAGCGCAGGCACATCCGAGTGAGCCGTAGCCTGGAGGGCGAAGGCGAACGTCCGGCGAGACGGTACGGGGCAGCCCCGAGCCGGCGCGCGTTCAACGGCGCCATGATAGGCTGAAGCCTGTCCTACATGAAGGCTTGGGCGAGACGTTCGCCCGACGCTACGCCCGGCGCAGACGCGTGTACTCGTCGACGGTGACGGTGGTGAGTTCGCCGTCGTCGCGGGCGAGGATCACGACGTCGCTGTAGACCTTGTCGTCGGGGTTGCGGCGGAAGTGGAGGCCGTGCCGGCGCCGCTCCGTGCGCAGCACCTTGCCCACCGTCGTCGTGCTCCACTTGGCGCTCGAGCCGACCGTGACGCCGTGGATCACCTCCACCCGGTCGCCCGGCTGGAGCTCTTCGTAGAGCCGCCGCGATTCGTATTCCTCGGGTGTCATCATGGGTTTCTGTTATACCCGGCCGATCGGGGAGGCGGAGGGATCGGTGCGAGGATGCCGAGCGTGTGGCCGCCGCGGCCGCAGCGAGGCAACTCGCGCCGTCCCGCAGCCGGCCGGGGCCAGAACGGTCATACCTCTTTGCTCTCGATCCACTTCATCATCGTGCGGAGCCGCCGGCCG
>RGVT01000309.1 GCA_010027105.1 Planctomycetia bacterium | reverse complement strand
ATTCGAGAAGCCTGCGGCCGGAGAACTGGCCGGCCGGCGGGGCGGCGACGGTGGCGCCGTCGCGTGAGATCGTCGGCACCGCGAGGCCCGCCGCCACGACCGCGGCCCCGACCCACGCCAGGCGCCGCCGACCATGTGCGGGTCGCGGCTCCCGCGGGGAACACGGGCCGACCGCGGCCGCCGAATCGTGCGTGGATCGATGGAGAAACAACACTGCTGCTCGAGCCGGTCTATCGGGCGGACGTCCGGTGGGGTATCGGCCGATTCACGGCCGCGCACGCGGGGGATGTCGCAGCCCCCGCCCGGGTCGGGTCAGGTTGCTCACGCCCCCCAGCCCGCACCTCTTTCCAGACGGCGGTGGGGGGGATCAAAACAGCCTGCGAAAGGCCTCCGCGATCGACCACGTGTCGTCGCGGGCGGGATTCGCCGCCCATTCCCGCCAGGCGTTCACATCGTTGCCGAGATCCCGGCCGCTGACCCGTTTGAGGGCCGCGACGGCCCGGTACTGCACGGCTGGATCGGGATTCTCGAGCGCCTCGGCGAGGACGGGGATCGCCGCCTCGTCACGGAGTTCGCCCAGCATCCGCACCGCCGTGAGCCGCACGTCGAGTTCGCGGTCGGCACGGTAGCGATTGGCGAGCATCTGCACCGCCTCGGCGCCGCCCCGGTCGCGCCACACGTCGCAGGCCTTCATCCGCACGCGGTCGTCGGGGTCCTGCAGGGCTCCCCGGCAGATCGCCACGGCGGAGGCGGTGTCGAAGCCGCCCGCCACGGCGAGGATCTCGCAGCGCACGCGGGCGTCGTGCTCGCCGAGCATTCTGTCGACGAGCCCCCGCGTGAACTCGACCCGGCGGGTGTCATCCTCACCGTGGACCCGCTTCGCCTCCTCCTGCAAAGCCTTGATCCGCTGGTTCGCCGTCGGCCCGTAGAGTTCCGCGTTCCGTGCCGCCTTGTCGGACGACGTCCAGGGCGTCCAGGCGGAGCAGCCGACGACCAGCGGCACGAGGAGGAACGCCGTTGCAGGGCCCGCGCCGGGGCGGCGCGGCGACGACGCGGGAGAAACCGACTGGCAGGGCATGGATGGAACGCCGGCGGGACTGCAGGCCGTGGAAACCGCCTGGAACGTACCCGGGCCGGCGGCCGTGGGGCCAGATCAAATCGACGCCGCGTGCCTCCCTCGAGAGCCGCGTTTTTTGGGCTTTTCCGGCCCTCTGCGACCTGCTCGCATGGAGGGGTTGCCCGCAGCGGGAGACGTCGTATGCGGTTTGTCGGGATGCTGGTCGTGGCCGGTGCCGCCGTGGCGGCGGCGGGCTCGTGGGAACGCGTGCGGATCGCGGACACCGCCGGCGAGCGGCTCGCCGAGGTCCGTGTGGTGGTCGAGGCGGCGGACGGCGGCCTGTTGCTCGAGCACGTCGACCAGCGGCTGGAGGTCGTGCCGCCGGACCGCGTCATCCGTCGGCAAGCACTCGCCGCCCCCCCTGAGCGGCCGTCGGCGCGGGAACTGGGCGCCGCGGTGCTGCGCACGCTCCCGCCCGGCTTCGGGCAGCTGGCCACGCGGCACTACGTGGTCTGCTTCGACACCTCGCGGGCCTACGCCATGTGGTGCGCGGCGCTCTTCGAGCGGCTCCACGACGGATTCATGAATTTCTGGCGGCAGGCCGGCGTGGAGCTCGACGGGCCGGCACAGCCGCTCATCGTCGTGATCTTCGCCGACCGCGGGCGGTACGAGGCGAGTTCGGCGGCCGACCTCGGCGCGGCGGCCGACCGTGTGGTCGGATACTACAACCTGCTCAGCAACCGGATCACCACGTTCGACCTCACCGGGAGCGACGCGCCCGTGGACCGGCCGGGACGCTCGGCGGGCCGGGCCGGGCTCGAGATCCTCGCCAGTCCGCAGGCGGCGGGGCTCGTGAGCACGCTCGTCCACGAGGCGACGCACCAGCTGGCCTTCAACTGCGGCCTGCACCGCCGGCTCGCGGCCGTGCCGCTCTGGGTGAGCGAGGGGGTGGCCATCTATTTCGAGACGCCGGACCTGGGCAGCGACCGCGGCTGGCGCGGGATCGGCGGCGTCAACCCACCGCGTCGCGAGCGGTTTCTCGCCTCTCGGCGGCCCGGCTGGCTCACGGGGATCGTGCGGGACGACGGGGCGTTTCGAGAGGCCGCAGGCGCGCTCGACGCCTACGCGGGCGCCTGGGCGGCGACCGCGTTTCTGCTCCAGACGCGCAAGGCGGCCTTCGTCGCATACGTCCGCACGCTGTCCCGCAAGGAGCCGCTGGCGGAGGACGACGCCGACGCGCGGCTGGCCGACTTCGTCGCCGCCTTCGGAGCCGAGCCAGCGGCCCTCGAGGAGCCGATCGCGCAGTTCGTCGCCCGGATGAAGTGACCCGGGCGTCGTCCCCCCGTTACACTTGCAGTGCGCGGCGGGCCCGCGCCCCATGCGCCGTCGTTTCGACCCGCCCGGTTTCGGAGAAACACCCATGCCATCCGCCCACACCCCGGCTTCCGTCCACGGCCGCCTCGCCCGGCGCGACTTTCTCGCCGCATCGACCGCGCTCCTCGCCCCCGGGGGGATGCCGGCCGCCGCCGCGGGCCGCGGCGACGCCACCATCCGCATCGGCCTCATCGGGTGCGGCGGCCGCGGCACGGGCGCCGCGGTGCAGGCCGCGGCGGCCGATCCCGCGGTGCGGATCGTGGCCCTGGGCGACGCCTTCGCCGATCAGCTGGCTTCGGCGGCGGCGGTGCTCGGGCGTGCCGCCGCCTCACAGTTCGATTGTCCTCCCGCGCGGCGGCACGTGGGCCCCGAGGCGCACAGGCGGGTGC
>RGVT01000308.1 GCA_010027105.1 Planctomycetia bacterium | reverse complement strand
GGCGTCGGCGAAGGCGGTGCCGCCGAGCGGCCGGTCGAGGAGGGGCGCGCCGTCCTGCGTGGTGAACAGCCGCAGCCGGCCGGCTGCGCCGTCGAGGATCCAGCCCACGAGCCCCTCCTCGTCGCAGCCGAGCGCGCACACCGCCGCCGGATCGTGCCCCACGGCCGCGGCCCGCACGAAGGCGGCGCGGGCCCCGCGAAACAGCGGCAGCGCCACCGCCAGCAGGAACACGCCCACGAGCAGGATCGCCCCGATGGTGCCGATCCCGCCGAGCGTGATCAGCATCCGGGCCGCCACGTCGCCCGCCTTCACCCACGGGTGCGTGGTGCGGCGGCGCGAGCGGCCCGTGAATGTGGGCGAGGGGTGCATGCCGACGGCCGCCGCCTCCCTACGGCGCCTCGACGCCGACGCTCTCGAGGCCCCGGCGGGCGATCGGCGCCGTCACGGGCAGATAGCCGTCCTTCGTCACGTCCTCCTGCCCGCTGCCGCTGAGCACGTAGCGGAGGAACTCGCGCCGCAGCGGGTCGAGCTTCGACCCCGGCTTGTAGTTGACGCTGAGGTAGAGGAACCGGGCCAGCGGATACTCGCCCGAGTAGGCGAAGTCCGACTCCGCCGCGATCGCCGGCCCGCCCGCCTTGGCGGCCAGCGGCACCACGCGCACGTCGGCGGTCTTGTAGCCGATCCCGCTGTAGCCGATCCCGAACTTGTCGCTCGCCACCGCCTGCACGACGGTGGAACTGCCCGGCTGCTCCTTCACCGTGGGCTTGAAGTCGCCCTTGAACAGGGCGTGTTCCTTGAAATACGAGTAGGTGCCGCTGGCCGAATTGCGGCCGTAGAGGCTGATCGGCTTGTCCTTCCACTCCCCCTCGAGGCCGAGGTCGCCCCAGGTGCGGATGTCGTCCTTGTGGCCGCCGGTGCGGTTCTTGGAGAAGATCGCGTCGATCTCCTGGAGCGAGAGCTCCTTGATCGGATTGTCCTTGTGGACGAACACGGCGAGCATGTCGATGGCCACCGGCACCACGGTGGGCGGATAGCCGTGCTTGGCCTTGAAGGTGTCGATCTCGGCCGGCTTCCAGTCGCGGCTCATCGGGCCGAACGTGGACGTGCCCTCGGTCAGGGCCGGGGGCGCCGAGCCCGAACCCTTCCCCTCGATCCCCTCCTGCACGCTGGGATAGAACTTCTTGAAGCCTTCCGCCCAGTGGGCCACGAGGTTGTTCATCGTGTCGGAGCCGACGCACTTGAGCGAGCCCGAGACCTCGCCCGGCACCTTCTCGTAGGCGGCGATGTCGAGGTCGACGGCCGTCGCCCGCCCGCAGGGCACGAGCCCCGCCAGCGCCGCGACCGCCCCGAGAAACCACCTGCCCGTTCGCGTCGTCGTCATCTCGTCGGCTTCCGTGGTGATGCCGGCGGCGAAGCTCGAGCGTCCGCCGGCGGCCATAGATGGTAGCGGAGAGTGTGAGCGTTTCGTGAGCGGGGGCCAGCGGGGGCGAAAAACGCCACCTGCGGCCGAGTCCGGCTCCGTCGGGCCGGCTCCGTCAGGCCGGCTCCGGCGGCGGGGCGAAGCCGCGGCGCAGCGTGTTTTCGGTCACCGTCCGCGGCACCACGAACTGCGCGAGGTAGTCGGGCCCTCCCGCCTTGCTGCCGCTGCCGGAGAGCCGGTAGCCGCCGAACGGCTGCCGGCCCACGAGCGCCCCGGTGATGCCGCGGTTGAGATACACGTTGCCCGCCTCGAGCGCCTCGCGGGCCCGGGAGAGGCGGGCCGGGCTGCGGGAAAACACGCCGGCGGTGAGCGCGTAGGGGGTGTCGTTGGCCAGCGCGAGCGCGGCCTCGAAGTCGCGGGCCCGGAACACCGCGAGCACCGGCCCGAAGATCTCCTCCTGGCCGAGCGGCCCCCGCGGATCGACGTCGGCGAACACGTGCGGCCCCACGAACCAGCCCCGCGCGGCCAGCGGCCCCACGTCGACGGCCGCCACGGTGCGGCAGGTGCGCCGGCCGAGATCGATGAACGACGCCACGCGGTCGCGGGCCTCCTCGTCGACGAGCGGGCCGATCCGCGCGCCCGGATCGCGGGCCGGCCCCACCCGCAGGCTCCGCACGGCGCCCGTCAGCCGGGCGAGGAAGGCGTCGTGCACCCGCTCGAGCACGATCACGCGCGAGCACGCGGAGCACTTCTGCCCCTGGAAGCCGAAGGCGCTGTGCACGACGGCGACGACTGCCTCGTCGAGATCGGCGTCGTCGTCCACGATGATCGCGTTCTTGCCGCCGAGCTCCGCGATCACGCGCTTCACCACCCGCCCGCCGGCGGCCGAGGCCTCGGCGGCCAGGCTGTTGATCGCGAGGCCCACCGCCCGCGAGCCGGTGAACGCCACGAGCGCCGTGTCGGGGTGCGTCACGAGCGCGGGCCCCACCTCCTCGCCGCGGCCCGGGAGGAAGGCGAGCGCCGCCGGGGGCACGCCGGCCGCGAGGAGGATCTCGTGGAGCGCGAGGCCGACGAGCGACGACTGCTCGGCCGGCTTCATCACGACGGTGTTGCCCGTGACGAGCGCCGCCGTCGTCATCCCGGCGAGGATGGCCAGCGGGAAGTTCCACGGGGCGATCACCGCCGCCACGCCGCGCGGCAGATGGCCCGTCACGTTCTCCTCGCCGGGCACGTCGACCCGCCGCGGCGTGCCCAGCCGCTCCGCCTCCAGGGCGTAGAACTCGCAGAAGTCGATCGCCTCGGCCACGTCGGCGTCGGCCTCGCGCCAGTTCTTGCCCACCTCGAACACCTCGCGGGCCGCGAGCTCGAACCGGCGCCGCCGCATGATCGCCGCCGCCTGCCGGAGGATCGCGGCCCGGGCCGCGA
>RGVT01000307.1 GCA_010027105.1 Planctomycetia bacterium | reverse complement strand
AGCGGGCCGCCACTCCGGCCAGTCCGACCGCCACACCACCTCGCTCCCCTCGGCCTCCCCCGAATCGAGCCACGCCTGCATCGACTCGGCCGCGAGGGGCTCGGTCGGCTCGCCTCCGGGAAAGGCGATGCACCACTGCAGGTCGGGCCGCTCGGCGAGCGCGGGATGCAGCGCCGGCTGCACCGGCGCCGGCGCCGGAGCGGGCGCGGGGGCGAACGCCGCGGCGGGAGCGGAGGTCGCAGCGGGGGGCTCGTGCTCGAACGGCAACGCCCGCGGCAGCGCGGCCACGGCGGCCGGGTCCAGCTCGAGCAGCCGGGCCGTCGGCAGGCCGGCTCCGTCGGCGTCGGTCCCCGCGGCCGGGATGCGAAACTTGACGCCGCACGTCGGGCAGAGGCATTTCCTCCCCGCGAACGAGTCCTTGACGTTGATCCGGTGCCCCTGGGGGCAGTGTGCCACGATGCCCATGCGGGAGCCCAACTTGCCGTTTGCCGCCGGCGGTCTTACGCTCCTCCCATCATGACACGGCGCGGCAAGGCCCAACCAGAGGCGGAGCGGGAGGAGCGGCGGGGGCCGCTGGAGATCGCCCTCGTCGGCGACCTCACCGACAACGAGGTCGACATGACCGACCGGCTGCTCGGCATCGAGCCGGGCGGGGAGTGCACGATCTACTTCGACTCCCCCGGCGGCAGCCCGTACTGCGCGATGTCGCTCGTGGCGCTCGTGCGCATGCGCGGCATCCGCGCCACCGGGATCGTCACCGGCGAGTGCTCGTCGGCCGCGCTCTGGCCGTTCGCGGCCTGCGCGCGGCGGATCGTGACCCCCTTCAGCGTGTTCCTCTTCCATCCGATGAAGTGGCAGAGCGAGGAGCACATCGGGATCACGGAGGCGGCGGAATGGTCGCGTCACTTCGCGGAGCTCGAGCGCGACATGGATGTGCTGCTCGGCGACCTGTTCGGGGCGGCCGACGACCTGATCGGCCAGTGGATCAAGACCCACCGCTACGTGACCGGCCGCGAGATGGCCCAGGCCGGGCTGGCGGAGATGACCACGCTCCAGCCCCTGCCGGAGCTGCTGGCGGCGGCCGACTGACCGCCGCCGCGGGGCCGATTGGTGTAGACTGTGGCGGTGGAGGCCGTCGTTCGGCCCGCAGGTCCTTCTCCGGGAGTCGTGCCATGCCCCGCCTCGCCTTCCTCGCCGCGGCACTCCTCGCGCTCGGCAACGTCGCCGCGCACGCCCAGGCGGTGGCCGAAGACGCCCGCGCGTTCACGATCGCCGACGGGGCCTTCTCCCTCGAGGCCCCGGCCGGCTGGAAGCGGGTGGAGCCCAAGTCGCGGATCGTGGAGACGGAGTTCGCGATTCCGGCGGCGGGTGACGGCCTCCAACCCGGCCGAATGACGGTGATGGGCGCGGGGGGCAGCGTGCAGCAGAACGTCGACCGCTGGTACGGCCAGTTCACGCAGCCCGACGGCGGCGCCACGAAGGACAAGGCGACCACCAAGACGCTCAAACTCGCCGGCTGCACCGTCACGCTCGTCGACGTGGCGGGCACCTACAAGGACATGCCGGGCGGCCCGTTCGCGGGGGGCCAGGCGGTCGAGCGGCCCGACTACCGGATGCTCGCGGCGATCGTCGAGACGCCCGACCGGGGCAGCTTCTTCCTCAAGTTCTACGGCCCGGGACCGACCGTCGCGGCGCACGCCGACGGCTTCCGGAAGATGGTCGAGGGGCTCGTGGCCGCGGGGCGGTAGCGGGCGAGGGCGGCGGCGCGTCATGAAGATCCAGGAATTCCTCGAGCACCACGGGATCGCCGGCAACCCGTTCGCCGAGGAGGACGCCCAGAACGACACCGTCTTCAAGCGGACCTGCCTCGAGACCACGTTCCACCCGGCGTGGGACAAGATCTACGGCGACCCGGCCGATCCCAGCACCGCGATCGTGTTCGGCGAGAAGGGGGCCGGCAAAACCGCCCTCAAGCTGCAGATGGTGCGGCAGTTCGAGCGGCACAACGAGGCCGCGCCCGCCCGGCGGACGTTCGTCGTCCTGTACGACGACTTCAATCCCTTCCTCGACCGGTTCGTGAGCCGCGTCGGCCCGCACCGCCCGGTCGAGAAGGCGCTTTCCCAGTGGAAGCTGTGGGACCACATGGACGCGATTTTGGCGCTCGCCGTGACGCAGTTCGTGACCGCCGTCACGGCCCCGGGCGCGCCGCGGCCGGCTCCGCTCACGCCGCCGCAGGCCCGCGACCTCGCGCTCCTGGCGGCCTGCTACGACCAGTCGACCGGCGAGACGTTTCCCGCGCGGTGGCGGAAGCTGCGAAGCCGGGCGGGCTACCCGGCGTGGCTCGGCCTCTGGCCGCTGGCGCTGGGGCTCGCGGGCACGCTCGCCTTCGCGGCGGCGGTGGCCGTCGGGGCCGGCCGCGGCACGCTGGGCTGGCTCAACGCCTGGTGGCCGTGGCTGCTCGTGGCCGCCGCCTGGACGCCCTGGGCGGTGCGGCGGGCCCGCGCCGCGTGGACGGCGCTCCTGATCGTGCGCAGCATGCGCACGGGCAACCGCACCGTCGGCCAGCTCGCGCGGGCCCTCGCGCGGATGCCGGAGGTGGACCTCGCCGGCCAGCCGCTGCCGCTCCTGGCCCGCAGCGACGACCGCTACGAACTGCTCGCCAAGTTCCAGGCGATCCTCGCCGCGCAGGGCTACGCGGGCATGGTCGTGATCGTCGACCGGCTCGACGAGCCGCACCTCATCAACGGCTCGGCGGAGCGGATGCGGCAGGTGATTTGGCCGCTGCTCGACAACAAGTTCCTCAAGTCGCCCGGCATCGGCTGCAAGCTGCTCCTGCCCGTCGAGCTCTA
>RGVT01000306.1 GCA_010027105.1 Planctomycetia bacterium | reverse complement strand
CGGCCCTGCTCGCCGCCCGCAACGACAAGACCTCGGTGGGCATGGAGGAGTTCAACGAGGGGGTCGAGCGGGTGACCGCCGGCCTCGAGAAGAAGAAACGGGTGATCCACGAGGACGAGAAGAAGCGGGTCGCCTACCACGAGGCCGCCCACGCGCTCGTGGCCTTCTCGCTCCCCAACACCGATCCCGTGCACAAGGTGTCGATCATCCCGCGCGGCCTCGCCGCCCTCGGCTACACCATGCAGCGGCCGGAGGACGACCGATACCTGATGACGCAGAGCGAGCTCGAGAGCCGCATCCAGGTGCTCCTGGCCGGCACCGTGGCGGAGGAGATGGTCTATTCCGACGTCTCGACGGGCGCCCGCAACGACCTCGAGCGGGCCAGCGAGATCGCCCGGGCGATGGTCATGGACTACGGCATGAGCCGGCTCGGCCGGGTGACCTACCGGGAGAGCCCACGATCCCCCTTCCTCGCCGCCGCCGGCGCCGAGCTGCCCGCGGCCCGCAGCCACAGCGAGGAGACCGCCCGCGAGATCGACGAGGAGGTGCGCGGGATCATCGACCGCTCGATCGAGGAGGTGCGCCGGACGCTGGAGGCGCGCCGGGCGGCCCTCGAGGCGATCACGCGGCGGCTCATCGAGAGCGAGGTGATCGACGGCGGCGAGCTGCGCGACATCGTCGAGGCCGCGACGGCGAGCCCCCAGCTCGTGCCCGGCACCGACACCGATCGCCGCCCCGCACGGACCCCGGCCGAGACGGGCGACGCCCTCCGCCCCGCCGCGGAGTCGGGGGAGTAGCCGCGGGGGCGCGTGCCGGCCGGCCGCACGACCATCACCACCGGCACGGCCCGCCTGCGCGGCGTGGGCCCTGGAGCCGCCGGGCCCGGCCCGCCGAAACCTCCCAGGGCGTCCGTGCCGGAGCGGACGCGTCACGGGAGCGCCGGGCCGCCGCGGCCGGGCGAACGGCCGAGCGATGTGGAAGAGCCTGTTCATCGCCGCGGGCATCTTCGCCTGCGTGGTCGGCCTCGAGCTCCTGCTCGTCGAGTCGGCCGTGATCCTGCCGCTCGACGGCCGCAGCGGCCCGTGGATCTTCGTGGCCCCCGACTGGGCCCCCTGGGCGCTCATCTCGGGGGGGGCGATCACGCTCCTGCAGTTCGGCTCACTGCCGCTGAAGCCTGCGAGCCAGCCGCCCAAGCCGCACTGATCGCGAGCGGCCCGCGGGGATACACTTGTGGAGCCCGGGTCAGGCCGCCCCGATGATCGTCACCCGCACCAAGCCCGCCCACGACACGGTTCTCTACGACGGCCGGTGCCCCTTCTGCGTGCGGCGGATCGACACGCTCCGCCGCCTCGACCTCCGCGGCCGGCTGCGGTTCACGTCGCTGCATGACGACACCGTGGCCCGCGACTTTCCCGAACTGCCCCGGGAGCTGCTCCTCGAGGAGATGGTCGTGGTCGACACGCGGGGCAACGCCCGCGGTGGCGCGACGGCTCTCCGCTACCTCTCGACGAGGCTGCCGCCGCTGTGGCCGCTCGCGCCCCTCCTGCACCTGCCGTTCAGCCTCCCGGCCTGGAACTGGCTCTACCGGCTCGTCGCCGCCAACCGCATGCGGCTCTCCGGAGGGTGCGCCGAGGGCAGGTGCCGCGTGTGACCGGGCAGCCGCCGAGGCGCGGGGCGGCCGCGGCGCCGCCCGTAGTGGATCAGTCGGCGTCGCGCAGCAGCCGCGTCATCGTGTTGGCATGCACGCCGAGCAGCTTCGCGGCCCGGGCCTTGTGGCCGCGGGTGATCTCGAGCGCCTGCCTGATCGCCTCCTGCCTGAGCCTGCCGAGATCGAGGCAGGGGAGCCGCCCGGTGCCCGCGGGCTCCCTGCCCCCCGCCCTGACGGGCAGTTGCGGCTCGATCTGGAGCACGTAGGCCTGTTCGATCACGTGCGCGAGCTGCCGCACGTTGCCCGGCCAGTCGAAGCACGAGAACGCCGCCAGCTGCTCGGGCGACGGGCGCCACACCGGGAGGCGATACCGCTCCGCGAACTGCCGGGAGAAGAATTCGATGAACTCCGGGATGTCCTCGCTCCGCTCGCGCAGCGGCGGCACCCGCAGTTCGATCATGTTGAGGCGGTAATAGAGATCCTCGCGGAACGCTCCCTTCTCCACCTCCGCCTCGAGGTCGCGGTTCGTGGCCGCCACCACCTGCACGTCGATCGGCACCGGCTCGGTGGCGCCCACCGGCAGCACCTCGCGCTGCTGGAGCACCCGGAGGAGCTTGGGCTGCAGCTCGGCCGGCATCTCGCCGATCTCGTCGAGGAACACCACGCCCCCCTGCGCGGCGCGGAAGATGCCGAGCGAGCGGCCGGCCGCTCCGGTGAACGCCCCCTTCTCGTGGCCGAACAATTGGCTCTCGGCGAGCGACGGCGTGAGCGCCGCGCAGTTCACCGGCACGAAGATCTTGTCGCGCCGGGGACCGCTGCGGTGCAGCAATCGCGCCCAGAGCTCCTTGCCGGTGCCCGTCTCGCCCGATACGAGCACGGTGCACTCGACCTCGGCGGCACGCTCGACCGACCGCGCGATCCGCCGCATCGCTGCATTGCCGCCGAGCACCCAGTTGGCCGCGCCGCGGTCGGGCGCGGCTCCGCCGGCGACGACGGGATCGAGCGAACCGCCACGCGGCTCCCGCGCGGCGGTCGCGGCACTCCGAAAACTGCCCGGCATCACGGCCATCGGACGATCCTGGCGGCGCGGGAAGGAGGGGTGCATCCACCTCCCTCGCAAACGGACCTTGAGTATCTCCCGGCCGACGGGCGAAAGCAAGTTTTCGGCGCGGGGAATTTCCGGGGCCAAACGGGCCCCCTCCGGGCAGCCCGAACCCGGGCCGGGTCGCCCGAAAAACCCCAGGTTT
>RGVT01000305.1 GCA_010027105.1 Planctomycetia bacterium | reverse complement strand
CATAAATTTGAAATTATAGGAACGATTGACTACAATCTCGTTTTCACGGTAATGTTAAACATTATTTTAATTCATGGTGGATACTCTGTTTCAAATGATAGGTTTTGACACCACCATCCATAGCAATTTTGTATATATAATCATGATATAATCATGATATCATTTAGCGACGCACCTGATGCTGGTTTCATACCAACATGTTTCCCATTCCGATAACGTCTTTTGTTTTCACCAACAAGAAATATCTTTTATCCTTTCTTGAAAATCCTTTCCCTCCCTAAACTTGATATTTGTGTATTTTGTTTATATTTAAAATCGCAACTATTACTACGAGCAAGCATGATATTCCCTAAAGGATAACAACATCAAATACTACATAACGCATAACGACATGGGAACACCAATATTTTGATTTATAAATTTATAGATTTATAGATTTATAGAGTTGTAGATTTATCGATTTGTGGATTTGTAGATTTGTAGATTTGTAGATGAGTGGATTATAACATGGTTGATTAATATACACGATGGATGACACACAGATGGATAGTGTTTTTTTTTTTTCAATATGGATTTTTTTTTTCTTGTTATATTATTAGAAGACCAAAGAAATAAAATATATTAAAAAAAAACCAAAATGACAATTAGCTGTTCTAAATCCATTTCTTGTAATGATATCATCTCTTCTCTTCAATTACAAAATCTTGCTATCTATCCGTCTTCATATACTGTGGATTCTTCACATACCATGTTACATTGGGCAAATGTGAATTTTCAAGTCATTGGAGTGAATAGAAAACGAGTATGGAATTTTAATGGTTCTGGACTAACTATCGATAATTCTTCTTCTCCCATCATTACAGTTACATATAGCATTCCACGAAATTTTGATATTTCTTTCGAAGGAAATGTAAGTGGAACAGTGCAAATGAGCATTTTTGAGACAAGTCTGAATGCGTTTTTAATCACAAAGTATGAAAGTACGTTGACAAAGACCGATATTACCATCGTATTAACATTCGATTTTTCAAAACTGAAAATGGAACAAGGAACGAGTGATGATATACGTAACAAAAAAGAATGGAGTTATGATATCTTTATAAAAGATAGCGGTTTTTCCTGTTCTGATTGTGGTCCATGTAACCAGCCTAGTTTTGGACCGTCCGAAAATAATAATGAATTATCATGCGGAACAAACTTTAGCATCGTTAATTGTGCAACTACTGGACAGATAACTATAGGTGGTATTGGTTCAAGTGCCTGGTATTTAAATTCATCTTCTTATGGTGCTGGTGCATATTGGACACAGGGATATGGCGGAAGTGAATGGACTCTTACAAAAGGCTATAATGGCAGCCCAAATTATATCGTGAGTCAAGATCAAAACAACCAAACAATATGCTTGCAATTTGTAGCAGGAAGCTCATGTTCATATTATGCTCAATGTAGTGGCGCACCTGATGGTGGTTTTCCTTGTGAAACATGTACCGTATGTTCAAACGCCAATTATAGTCAATAAATAATTATGAACACATGTTTTTAATTTTTTTTTTAACTAACTATTATTATTATTATTATTTTTCTTGATATAATGATATGATGATATAATAATATAATGATATATAATATTAATAATATGATTATATAATGATAATATGATGATATAATGATATATAATATTAATAATATGATTATATAATGATAATATGATGATATAATGATATATAATATTAATAATATAATAATATAATGATATATAATATTAATAATATGATTATATAATGATAATATGATTATATAATGATAATATGATGATATAATGATATAATGATGATGATATAATGATGATGATATAATGATGATATGATGATATAATGATGATGATATAATGATAATATGATGATATAATGATGATATGATGATATAATGATGATGATATAATGATAATATGATGATATAATGATATATAATATTAATAATGATGATGATATAATGATGATGATATAATGATGATATGATGATATAATGATGATGATATAATGATGATATGATGATATAATGATGATATATATAATGATGATGATATAATGATGATGATATAATGATGATGATATAATGATGATGATATAATGATGATGATATAATGATGATATGATGATATAATGATGATTGATATAATGATGATGATATAATGATGATGATATAATGATGATGATATAATGATGATGATATAATGATGATGATATAATGATGATGATAATGATGATGATAATGATGATGATAATGATGATAACGATATAATGTATATAACTAATATCGAATATCATCATCGAATATCATCATAATTAAAATTTGCATTTTTTGAAATTTTATATTTCTTGATAAAGAAACAATTTGAATATAAAAAAAGAGAATATATTAGGTTATTAGGTTATAATACGATATACAATAAAATAGAATATAATACAATACGATACAATACAATATAATATGCAATAAAATAGAATATATTAGGTTATAATACGATATACAATAAAATAGAACATAATACAATAATAAAAAAATATTTGTCTTTTTTAAATTCATAATTATTATGATACATTTTATGTCAAGAAAAGTAAAAATAAAAAAAAAGAAATCAAGAGACCCTAACTAAGACGCTAAGACCATTATATCAAAGTTCTTTTATTTCCATCCCACGAATCGATTGCTAAATTACTACACATTAATTTATCATTTTCATAATCTGGTAATTGGATATGGTAATACACAAATTCTTTTCCATAATAATCTTTACATTGTTTGATCATTTTTTCATCATATTGACATGGAAGTATCCATTGTTCTCGTCCAAATATTGCATGATGTCCAGATATAAAGATATCTCTGTCTGGAACATTGGGATAAAAT
>RGVT01000304.1 GCA_010027105.1 Planctomycetia bacterium | reverse complement strand
GTTTTCCAGGCCGTTGAGGGCCGCGCCGCGGGCCGTGCATGCCACAGCCCGGGCCGCCGAGTCGAACGCGTGGACGTGCACGGAAGGGTCGCGGGCGGCCTCGTTCCCGATCCCGGCACCTACGACCTGGCCCTCGCCAACCCGCCGTACTACTCCGATTTCCGGATCGCACAGCTCTTCGTCGACGCTGCGTGGAAAGCCCTCGCCCCGGGCGGCACGCTGCTCATCGTGACGAAGCAGCCGGCCTGGTACCTGGAGCACCTGCCACAGATGTGGCGCGACGTCGCCCAGGAGGTTGTGAAGACCTACCACCTCATCGAGGCCGTTCGGCCCACGGTCTAGGTGACGGCGTCCACCTCTTGCCCGACCATGCGCATCAGGCCCGGAGGGCCGGGTGATCTCCAGCGGGCGGAGGCCCGCCAAGGCAGATTCGGCACGATGCCGAGATCTGCCGTGAAGCAGATGTGGCGCGACGTCGCCCAGGAGGTTGTGAAGACCTACCACCTCATCGAGGCGGTCCGACCCTCGTGATCACTCGAGATATTTGTTCGACCACGTGCTGAAGAGGTCGCCCCGCTTCACGCGGGCAGCGTCCTCACGCATCACGGCCGGCGTGCGGCGGATCACGCGCACGGTCTTGCGCCGATGCTGCCGCACGTGCGAGTGGGCCCACGCCTCCGGGCCGCTGTTCCGCGGCGGAAGCGGCTGCGGCTCGGCCGCGAGGGCCGCGGTGCAAAGCAGGAAGCTGATCAGCCAGACACCTCCGCCGACGACGCACCGGCTCGGGGGCGGCAAAAGTCGCCTCGCGTGGGCCGCGGCGGCCCAAGGCTCGGCGAGCGTTCGCCGACCCCCTCGCCTCCCCCTCGCGTTTTGCTTTCCGCTCGAAAGTCTTCCGCTCATGGCAGCGGCTCGAGGGTGAGGGGGTCGCGCAGCGGCAGGTGCTTCACCGTGCCGCCGAAGAAATCGTTCATCGTGGCCCGGCCCTGGAGGTCGCCCTTGGCGATCTCGTCCCAGTCGCCCACCACGAGGATCGCCATCTTCCCGGGGTCGAGGTGCTTTTCGGCCACGCGCTTCAGGTCCTCGCGGGTCGTGGCCCGCACCTTCTCGCGGAACGTCTTCCAGAAGTCCTCAGGCCGGTTCGTCCACTCGTCGTTGACGAACACGCGGAGCATCGCCGGCTTGCTCTCGAACTGCCGCGGGAACGTCTCGATCGCGCTCGCCTTGGCCGTCTCGAGCTCCTCCTCCGTCACGAGGTCGTCGCGCACGCCGCTGATCTGCTCGAGCACGATCTTCGTGGCCAGCGCCACCGTCGGGTTCTTGCTCTCGAAGCCGGCCCGGAAGTCGCCTGGGTAGTAGACCTTCGGGGCGAGCGTGGACCGCGCCGAATAGGCGAGCCCCTCGTTGCTCCGCACCTGCTGCATGATCCGGCTCGTGAACCCACCGGCGCCGAGGATGTCGTTCAGGAGCACGAGCGGAATCGCATCGGGGTCGTCGCGCGTGATCGACCGCAGCCCGAGCACCACCTTCCCCTGCGGGATCTCCTTGGGCACGTGGTAGAGGCCGGGCTCGAGGACGGCGGTGGGGGCCTCGGGATCGGGCGCGGCAGGCCCGCGCTGCCAGCCCGCGAACGCCTTCTCGAGCTTCGCGAGCATCTCCCGCTCGTCGAAGTCGCCCGACACGGCCACGATCATGTTGCCGGGGTGGAACACCCGCTCGTGCATCGCGGCGAGCCGGTCGCGCGAGATCGCGGCCACGCTCCTGCCCGTCGGCTCGGCCGACTCGAAGTGGTCGGGGCCGTAGACGAGCCGCTTCCACTCGCGGGAGAGAATCGACGAGGCGTCGTCGTTCCGCTGCTTGAGCATCTCGGTGATCCGGGCCTTGGAGGTGTCGAGCCGACCGGGATCGAACGCCGGCTCGCGGAGCATGCCCACGAACAGCGCCAGGCTCTCGTCGAGATTGCTCTTCAGGCAGTTCATCGTGGCCGTGGTGAACGTCTCGTTGGCCGCCACGGCCGCCTCCGTGGCGAGGAAGTCGAGCGTCTCGTCGAAGGCCGCCGGCGCGAGCTTCTTCGTGCCCCCCTCCCGCACCATCCGGGCCGTCAGCGCGGCCAGGCCGGGCACGTCCGCCGGGTCGAGCGACGCGCCCCCCTTGAACGTGAGCGCGAGGTTCACGAGCGGAAACTCGTGCGCCGGCGCGAGGTACACCGGCGTGCCGTCGGGAAGGACGCGGCGGAACGACGCGGCGTCGGGGGGGGTGAACTCGAGCGGGCGGAAGGCGATCTCCTCGGGCCTGCCCGGGAGGCCCGCGGCGGGCGGGGCCGCGCCTCCGGCGACGGGCGCGGCCGGCCCGCCCCCCCGCTTCGGCGGCGAGAAGAGGAGCACGGCGACGACGCCGAGGGCGAGGGCGAGGGCGACGACGCGCAGGTTCATGGGGTGGGGGTTTCCTTGCGGCGATAGGTGGCCACGCTGCGGTTCTCCGGCTTGAAATACGCGTTGGCGACGCGGCGGATGTCGGCGGCGGTGACGGCCTCGTATTTCTGGGGGCCCTCGTTGATCTCCCGCCAGTCGAGCACGGCCTCGGCGAACGCCAGTTGGATCAAAAGCGACATGTTGTTCTCGAGCCGCCGGTAGTTCCCGGCGGCGACGCGGTTCTTCACCTTGCGCAGTTCGCGCTCGGGGAGGTCGGCCGCCTGCAACTTCGCGAGCTCCTCGTACCACGCCTGCTCGAGCCGCTCCGGCGTGGCGTCGCCGCGGGTCTCCGCCTCGAAGGAGAACAGGCCGGCGTATTTCCGCGTGTCGCTCGAGGTGCGGGCGGTCGAGGCGATGCCGCGGCCTTCCACGAGCCCCGCGTAGAGGCGGCCGGTGCGCTCGTTCATCACCTCCGAGAGCATGTCGAGCGGGTAGCTGTCGACGTGGCC
>RGVT01000303.1 GCA_010027105.1 Planctomycetia bacterium | reverse complement strand
ACTGGAAATACTGGATCTACTGGAGCAACTGGAGCTACTGGATTTACGGGACCAATTGGACCCTCTGGATTACTTGGAGCAACGGGGGCGACTGGAAATACTGGATCTACTGGAGCAACTGGAGCTACTGGTCCAACTGGACTTATTGGATTTACAGGAGCTACTGGAGCAACTGGCGCAATAGGAGTAACCGGTCAAACTGGACCAACCGGACTAACAGGATTAACTGGCCCTACAGGAACAATTGGCAGAACTGGAGCAACAGGATTTACTGGATCCACGGGAACAACTGGATTTACTGGTTCAACTGGACCAATGGGTATAGCTGGACCTAGTGGAGTTACTGGGGCTACTGGTTTAACCGGATTTACTGGGCCTACTGGATCTACAGGAGCAACCGGTTTAACAGGATTTACAGGGCCTACTGGATTTACTGGCGCTACGGGATCTACTGGACCTACTGGACCTACTGGTGTATTTTTATTAACAGGAGTAAATTATGGAGATTATATTTTTTGGAATTCATATACTTCTACATTTCAAATTGGTAGTGCTAATATTAATATTGGCGGGTTTGCAGGATATGTAAATCAAGGCCAATATTCAGTTGCTTTAGGTTATCAAGCAGGACAACAATATCAAGGTATAAATTCTATTGCCATCGGGTATCAAGCCGGACAAAATAATCAATCCAGTTATGCAATTGCTATTGGTAGTCAAGCAGGTTATTTAAGTCAATGTCAAAATTCTATTGCCATAGGAATTCAAGCAGGTCAATTTACACAAAAAACAAATGCCATAGCAATTGGAACTTATGCAGGGCAATTATCTCAAAGTTCAAATTCAATTGGTATAGGTATCTCTGCTGGATTAAGCGGTCAAGGTGCGTATTCTGTTGCTATTGGTAATCAAGCAGGAAATACGGCTCAAGGGGATTCATCTATTGCTATTGGTGCTTCTGCTGGATATCAAAACCAATATCAAAATTCTATTGCCATAGGAACTCAAGCAGGACAATTCTCTCAAGGTTCAAATTCAATAGCTATTGGAATATATGCAGGTCAATTCTCTCAATGTTCTTATGCTATTGGTATAGGTGCTGCTGCTGGTTTAACTTTTCAAGGAATATATTCTGTGGCAATAGGATATTTAACTGGATATTATAATCAAGGCGGATCATCTGTTGCAATTGGTGTACAAACAGGATATAGTGTTCAAGGACAAAATTCTATTGCCATTGGTACTTATGCTGGTCAATTTCTTCAAGGAAATAATTGTGTTGCACTAGGTGCCGTTGCTGGATTACATAATCAAGGTATTAATTCTGTTGCTATCGGATTTCAATCTGCAGATTATCAAGGCTCTAATTCAGTTGCCATAGGATATCAAGCCGGTCAAAATTATCAATCATCTAATGCTGTTGCTATAGGAGCTAATTCTGGTCAAAATACACAACAACAATATAGCGTTGCTATTGGATTTCTAAGTGGTCAATTTAGTCAAGGAAATTCATCTGTTGCTATAGGCGCAGGATCGGCTCAAAATTCTCAAGGAGTAAATTCTATTGCAATAGGTTATCAATCGGGAAATCAAACACAAGGCAATTCTGCAATCGCAATTGGTTATCAAGCAGGATTCACAATTCAAGGAGCATCTGCCACTGCAATTGGTTATCAATCGGGATGTTCGAATCAAGGAGCATCTGCCACTGCAATTGGTTATCAATCGGGATATTCGAATCAAGGAAATTCATCAGTTGCAATTGGTTATCAAGCAGGAAAAAATAACCAAAAAAATAATTCTATTGCTATTGGTTCTAGTTCTGCGGTAGAATCACAAGGAATTAATTCTATTGCTATTGGTTATATTAGTGGAAATTATTCACAAGGTAGTGCAGCAGTTGCAATTGGATATCAAGCCGGAACAAGTGGTCAAGGAGATAATTCTGTTGCTATTGGTTATCAAGCAGCTAATACTTTACAAGGTAGTGCAGCAGTTGCAATTGGTGCTCAAGCAGGATATAGTGGTCAAGGAGATAATTCTGTTGCTATTGGTTATCAAGCAGCTAATACTTTACAAGGTTTTAATGCTATTGCTATTGGATATCAAGCAGGTTCAACAAATCAGAATACAGGTTCTGTTGCTATTGGTTATAATGCTGGGATAGGCACACAAGGCACAAATGCTGTTGCAATTGGATTTCAAGCCGGTCAAATTAGTCAAGGAGAATCTTCCGTAGCAATTGGATATCAAGCCGGACAAGAAGAGCAAAAGCAATATGCTGTTTCAATTGGTAATCAAGCAGGAAAAAAGAATCAATCTACTAATGCAGTAGCTATTGGTAGTTCTGCTGGAGAAAATAATCAATCTACTAATGCAGTAGCTATTGGATTTGAAGCTGCAGTAAATGATCAAGGAACTTCATCTATAGCTATTGGATATCAAGCCGGACAACAAAAGCAAAACCAATATGCTATTGCTATTGGATATTTATCAGGGTATCAAACTCAAGGTACTAATGCTATTTCTATCGGATATCAAGCCGGACAAGTTTGTCAAGGTACTAATGCTATTTCTATCGGATATCAAGCCGGAACAACAAAACAGAAAGATAGTGCAATTGCAATTGGAAATCAAGCCGGATATACAATTCAAGGTACTAATGCTATTGCCATTGGTTATCTAGCCGGATATACAATTCAAGGTATATCATCTATTGCCATAGGAACTCAAGCAGGTAAAATTACTCAAAGTTCTTTTGCTATTGGAATAGGTACAAGTGCTGGAGAAAATAGTCAAGGTGGGTATTCTATTGCTATTGGTAATCAAGCCGGATATACAGTTCAAGGTGAGTCATCTATTGCTATTGGTAGTCAAGCAGGTTTTTTAAGTCAAGCGCCAAATTCTGTTGCTATTGGTACTT
>RGVT01000302.1 GCA_010027105.1 Planctomycetia bacterium | reverse complement strand
TGCCGCCGTCTTCACCGCCGATCACGTCGTCGAGGAAGTCGATGTCGCCCGCGCCCGCCCCGGTGCTGATTCGGAGATCGGTGGCATCGAGCACCGTCACGACTCCGCCAAACTCGATGTCGGTCTTCGAGGTGTTGACGAGGAGCGGGTTGGCCGGGCTGGCGTCGTCGATCGTGATCGTCGGCGAACTGACGACCACTCCGAAGCCGCCGGCGATCGTCGTCGCCGAGGTCACGTCGATGTCGTCGAAGATCTTCGTGGTCTCGATCTGGGCCGAGACGCCGAGCGACGCGGCGATCGCGCCGCCGTCACGCACCTCGAACACCTGCCCCGTGCCGGTGCCGCCCCCCTTGGAGTCGATCACCTCGATCGTGGCCACGCTCGAGGACAGGAAGCTGTTGACGAGCCCGACGTTGTCGTAGACCTCGTACTTGTTGGTGCCGGTGTTGAGCACAAGGCCGGCGATGTCGTTGTCGGCCGAGAGCGCGATCGTCAGGCCCGTGCCGACGAGGTTCGCCGAGACCGCGAGCATCTTCTTGCTGTCGAGCGGTTCACCGCCGGCGAGCGACACGGAGTGCGATGCGCCGCGGGACTTGAGCGTCCGGGAGCGGCGGTACGTCGCCTTGCGGCCGGTCGTGCCGAGGGTGCCCAGCCAGGAAGAAAGATCGCGACGCATCGGAGTGCTCCTAAAAACTAAAAAACCGGAAAGACTGAGTGATTTGTGAAACGGGGGAAGGCCCAAACGGGGATCCCGTACTGGCGGGGAGTCTATGGGTGGGCAGGGACGGTGTCAATCAACGGTCAAACCCTGGGTTTCGGCCGGTGTTTTCCGCATGGACGGTGCAGATCGGCTATGGTCTGGGGATGACCGACAGGGCGATAACGTTGGAGGGGCGGTTCGCGGTCGTGCCCGGCAGTCTTCCCGGTATCGGTCGCGCGAGCCTGCACGCTTTCATGCGGATTGCAGCCGAAGCGCGCCGCCTCGGAGAACTGATCGACTGCGTCGACAGGGCTTTCTCGGAAATCCTGCCTCAGCCTCCGCAGGTGCCGCAGGCCGCGCATGCTTCGCAGATCACCGAGGCGCTGCTCGCGTGGAACCGTCGCGTGCAGGAAGCGGCCGGCTGGCCGACGTCGATCGACGGTGTCGTCGAGCCGGATACAGCGCCGGGACGGTCGAACCGGTGTGGCATCGCGGTGCCATTCCTCGAGGGCTGCGCCGACGAGGCGTGCCAGGCGCTGACGTGGGTGATCGACGTGGCGAACGCCGCGTTGTGCGGTGCGGGGATCGCCGACCACGCGGCGCGTCTCGCCCCGCTGCTCGAGCGCCTGCGCCGCGTCGGACCGCAGGGGATGAACACGAGCCGATTTCTGGCGGCGGCCGCCCGCCTCGGCATTCCAACGCGGCGCGTCGTCGGCAACGTCTACCAATTCGGCCACGGGGCCGAGGCCCGCTGGCTCGACAGTTCCTACACCGACCAGTCGGCCTGCATCGCCTCGTCGCTGGCTCGCAACAAGTACGACGCCGCCGTCGTGCTCCGCCGGGCCGGCGTGCCCGTGCCGCGGCATGAAGCGGCGACCACCGCGGCGGCGGCCGTTTCCGCGGCCGCGCGCCTCGGTTTTCCCGTGGTCGTGAAACCGGTCGATCGCGACGGTGGCAAGGGGGTGGCGGTGGAGCTGGAGCGGTCCGACCAGGTGCAGGCCGCGGCGGAGGCGGCACTACGGCTGTCGGATACGGTGCTCGTGGAGCAGTTCATCCCCGGCAACGATTACCGGCTGCAGGTGCATCGCGGCGAGGTGGTCTGGGCCTCGCATCGGGTGCCGGGGGGCGTGACCGGCGACGGCGTGCAGAGCGTCGCGGCGCTGCTCGCGGCCCTCAATGCCGATCCGCTCCGCGGCGAGCCAGGGTCGGCAGCGCTCTTGAAACGGATGGCGCTCGACGACGAGGCCCGCGACCTGCTCACGCGGCAGGGGCTCACCCCCGACGCTGTGCCGGAGGCGGGGCGGTTCGTACGGCTGCGCCGCGCGGCGAACGTGGCCAGCGGCGGCCGGGCCGTCGGTGTGCTCGAACAGGTGCATCCGGACAACCTCGCGCTCGCGGCCCGCGCCGCCGAGGCCCTGCGGCTCGACCTCGCCGGCGTCGATCTGTTGATCCCCGACATCGCGCGATCGTGGCTCGAGGGCGGGGCGGCGGTCTGCGAGGTCAACGCCCAGCCGCAGCTCTGGCCGACGCTGCCCGAAAAGATCCTCGGCCGGCTCGTGCGCGGCGACGGGCGGATTCCGATCGTCGTGCTGATGGTCGCGGCGGATCTCGGCGCGTGGCACGGCGTCTTCGAACAAAGCGTGACGGCCGGCGGTCGGGCGGTGGGCTGGGCGGCCCGAACGGGCGCGGTGCTCGGCGGCGAGACGATCGTGCGCGGCCCGACGAGCCTGCTCGCGGCCGGCGACGCGTTGCTCTTCGACCGCCGCACGCAGGCCCTGCTGCTCGTCGTCGATGACGACCAGATCCTGCGCACCGGCATGCCGTGCGACCGGTTCGACCTGCTCGTGCTCGGCGGGGGTCCGGCCGACGAGGCGGCCTGGCCGCGGTGGCGGGGCGTGGCCCAGTTCCTGGCGCGGGCCTGCTCGGGCCGGATCGTGGCGGCGGCCGACGAGCCCCGCTGGCAGCCGCTCGCGGCCGCTCTGCCGGGCCGGGAGGTCGAGCCGCTTGCCCGCCGCGAAATCGAGGGGATCATGGAGCACGCGCTGCTGGTCGATCGCACCACGGCGGCGTCTTCAAGGCCGCTCTGATGCCGCACCCGCACCCCACCCTCTCGGCCCGCCTCGGCCCCACGGACATCGCCGCGTTCATCTCGCCGTATCTGACGGAGGGCCGCCGGCAGGAGACGTGGCGGATCGACGAGGTGACGATCGAGGGGGATCGGCTCGAGGCCCGGGTGACGATGACGTCGACGTATGTGTCGGGCACCGACC
>RGVT01000301.1 GCA_010027105.1 Planctomycetia bacterium | reverse complement strand
TCCTCGCCCGCGGGTCCCCGACCAGCGCTATTTGGCGGGCATGTCGCGGATGACGTTCCGCCAGTGGGTCACGGTCGCATCGCCCTTCACGGCCGCCTCGGCAACGGCCACCCGCAGCGACTTGAGCGCCTCGCACACGACCGCCGTCTGGGCCAGCGCATCGGCCGCCTGCATGGTCTCCACGTCCTTCGTCAGCACGGCGGCCCGGTCCACCTGGCCGTCGCGCTGCTGGACGCATCCGTAGCGTGTGAGATAGACGATCCACGGTTGCAGCGCATCCACCAGGCCGGCCACGTCGAGCGTTGCGGCACCGACGAGCGGCTCCTCGAATTTCGACAACTGCGAACCGGTCTCCAGCTTCGACGCCGCCAGCAGCCGCGAGGCCTGCTTGGGAACGAGCGAGAACACGGCCACGTCGTCCCCCACCCCGATCGTCGGCCGGATCTGGTCGTCGAGTCCGCTCTTCTCGAGCGGCCACGTCCACACCGCGCCCGCCTCCACCTTCGACTTCTCCGGATCGCGGATCCGGTAGTCGGCGGGGACGGAATCGGGGTCGATCTCCCGCACGGCATCGACCAGCTCGTCGCCGAGGGCGAACAGGTCACTCAACCCCTCACGGAACAGTTTCGGGTCGTCGATTCCCAGCACGATCGCCGGCTCCGTGAGCGGCAGCGGCTCGGCCGCCTCGGGCAGGCTTTCCTGCAGCCGCTTGGTCCGGCTCTTGGCGTCGAGCACGAGGCCGATCTGGCCGTCGGCGGCGGCCGGCAGCAGCTTCGTGCGCACGGTCGCCACGAGCCGCGAAACGAGGGGCCCGAGGTGTTTTTCCACGACCGCCACCCGTTCCCGCCCCTCGTCGTCGGCCTTCGGCGCGAGGTACTTCGTGACGAAGTCCCAGGCCATGCCGCCCCACGACACGAGCTCGTCGAACTGCACCGGGTCGTTCTTCACCCGGAACACGACCGCCCCCAGAGGCGCGCCGCCGGTGTGGCCGAGGAGGCCGAGCCGCTTCGAGCCGTCGTAGGGGAGGTTGCGCGTCCAATCCCACGCGTAGCCCTCGTAGCCCTGGTCGGTGAGGAACGAATAGGCCATCCACGGCCCCGGCACCGGGAGCCGCTTCTTGTAGCCGGCGGCCACCTTGTCGAGCGCCGCCCGGGCCTCCGCGGCCGCGCCCTCCGGCAGCTCCGCCTCGGCGGCGATCGCGTCGGCGAGTTCGGCCAGCTGCTCGAGGTCGGCGGCGGAGGGCGCCAGCGCCCTGGCCAGCGGCTCGCTCAGATACGAGACGGCGGTGAGCCGCCTGCCCGCGTCGGCCGCGAGCGGCGCCAGCGGCTTCGTCGCGGCGAGGCCTCCCCTGCCGGCCGAGGCCGCGAGCTTGTCGAGATGGTCGGCCGACCCGCCGATCGAGAGCACCACGCGGTCGCCGATCACCCCCAGGGCGACGACGAGGTCGAGCGCCCGGAGCCGTTCGAGCACCTTCTCGAGGGCCTCGCCGTCGAGCCCTTCGGTGGCCTCGCGGGTCATCTCGTCCCAGGGGAGTGACGCCCCGTCGACGGTGAAGGTGAGCACCTCGCCTCCCGCCACCGTGCGCCGCCCGATCGCCTTGGCGAGGTCGGGGTTCGACTGGGCGGCGAGCTTCGCGAGCACCTCGATCCGCTTGAGCTGGGTCTCGGCCGCCTCGAGCTGCCCGGTCTTGAACCCCCACACGAGGTCGGGCACGACGATCTGGTCGGCGTTGTCGGCGAGCGTCTGGAGGATGAGTCGGCTCGAGAGGTCGTCGGGGGCGGCCGTGGCGAGTTGCACCGGCCGCACGCGCACGCCGCGGGCCGTCGTGGCCCCCCGCGCGTCGTCGTCGTCCTCCTCCTCGTCGATGCGCTCGGCGTCGAAGTCGAGGTCGATGTCGAACCCGCCGTCGCCGCGGACGATCTGCAGGATATTCGCCGCCTGCTGGGCGCGGTTGAGCTTCTGGAAGAGCTCCACGAACCTCACGCACGAGGGCTCGCCGTAGAGGAACGTGTCGGTCGCCACCATGTCTTCCAGCAGGGCCAGCGCCTGCTGGTTCTCGGGCAGCTCCATGAACGTGGCCAGCATCGAGAGCGGGCTGCCGGGCTGCAGCTTCTGCTCCTCCAGCTGGTCGAGCGCCCGGCGCACCGCCGGCAGCTGCCTGAGCGACTTGAAGGCGTTGCTGTTGGCGATCCGCTCCCACTGCTCCCGCAGCCGCAGCGTGGCCGACACGAACGCGGCGTCGGGCGGAATGGCACCGACGCAGAGTTCCTCGGCGGCCGCGGGGCCGGGTGCGAGCGTCGAGGCGAGTCCGACGAGGAGGGCGGCGGCCAGCGGGCGGAACGGCGCGGTCGTCATCGGAGCGATCCTCACGGGGTGGTTGGTGGACCGGGGCGGAGCACCGTAGATTATGCGAAACCGGCGGCCGGGCGGAACCCGGGCGCGACCTGGAATCCGCCGCCGCCCTGGCCGGCGCCCGAGTCCACGCGACCGGAAGATCCTCGCACCGTGTTCATCGGCCCCACGCAGATCGTCGACACGTTCGCCGAGGCGTTCCGGCTGCGGTACGCCCGGATCATCGTGACCGCACACGACCCCCACTGGCTCGATGCGGCGCTGCGGGCGGCCTGCGGCTACGGCACGAGCGTGATCGGCTGCGACGCCGAAACAGGCGTGGAGCGGCTCCTCTCCCCCGGGGAAACGCCCGACGGCCGCCCGGGGGCGGCGCTGTTGGCCTTCTCGTTCACGGCCGAGGCGGTCGGCCGGGCGGTCGCCAACCGCACGGCCCAGTGCCTGCTCACCTGCCCCACGACGAGCGTCTTCGACGGCCTGCCGGCCGCCGAGGAGCGGGGGCCACTCGGCGGGCACGTGCGGTTTTTCGGGGACGGTTACGAGAAGTCGAAGGTGGTCGACGGCCGCCGCTTCTGGCGGGTGCCGGTGATGGACGGGGAGTTCCTGGTGGAGGAATCGGCCG
>RGVT01000031.1 GCA_010027105.1 Planctomycetia bacterium | reverse complement strand
TACGACGGGTTCCACGTATTACCTGAGCCCGGGCGTCGGGCTCACCGTGACGGGCACGGCGGGGGCGTTTTCCTACGTGCCGTCGGTGCCCTTGATGTTTCCCGTGCAGGTCGAGACGAGCGGCACTGCGACGAGCGCGTTCGGCATCGACTTCTTCAAGACCAATAGCGTGCTCTACGATCTCCAAAACCAGCAGGTCGGCTTCACCACGGCGGTGGTGCCCGAGCCGGACACGCTCCCGCTCCTGGCCCTCGGCCTCGGCCTGGGCACCCTCTTGACAAGAAGATGTAAATCTGTACACTCAAAAGCCGCGTCCGGCAGCCGCCGCGCCGCCCGGCGCGATATACTTCTGGAGTATAGCAGCCATGGCCACAATTCCTCAAATCCGCGACCGCCTCCTCGCGGGCTTCCCCGAGAACCAGGCCGACCTCCTCGCGCACGTCGTCATCGAGGCCCATGACGATCTCGTGCATCGGGCCGACTTCCACGCCCTGACGAGCGTCGTGGGCGAACTGGCTACGGCCCAACGGACGACGGAAGGCACCGTCTCCGAACTGGTCCAGACGCAGAACAGGATGCTGATCCGGCTCGACCGGCTCGACGGCCGGTGGTGCGAGCAGGCGCTGCTGCGGCATCTTCCGGCCTACGTCGGCCGCGTGTTCCGCAAGTGCCGCGTGATCGACACGGCCGCCCTCGCCAAGGCGGGGATCGAGGCCGTCGGGATCGTGACCTGCGAGGCCATCTCGCCGCGGATTCTCCCCAAGGCCCAGGCCCACGAGGTGCGGGTGCTGCTCGCCGGCCGCCTCATGCCGGAAGCCGCCTGACCCGCGGACCCTCGCCGGCGGCCGCGGGCTGACTACAACATTGGCATGGCAACGCTGCTCGCCCCGCCCGCGCCCGGCATCGACCTCGGCGACGCCCGCGACCGGCTCGTGCACCACCGGCTCTACGCGCTCGTCGACTCACCCGAGCGGATGCGCCTGTTCATGGAGCACCACGTGTTCGCCGTGTGGGACTTCCAGTGCCTGCTCAAGGCCCTGCAGCAGAAGTTCACCTGCACCACCGCCCCCTGGCTGCCCACCACCGATCGCGAGGCCCGCCGACTCGTCAACGAGATCGTGCTCGACGAGGAGTCGGACGAACTGCCCGAGGGGGGCCATGCGTCGCACTTCGAACTCTACCTCGAGAGCATGGAGGCGGCCGGTGCCGACACGCGGCCGGTGGAGCGCCTGCTCGGCGCGGTGCGGGCGGGGGCCGCAGTGGAGGAGGCGCTCTTCACGGCGGGCGTTCCGGCCGCGGCGGCGGCGTTCGTGCGGTCGACGTTCGCCGTGATCGACTCGGGCTCGCCGGCCACGATCGCCGCGGCGTTCACGTATGGTCGCGAGGACGTGATCCCCGACATGTTCCGGCATCTCGTGGCATCGCTCGCCGAGCGGGAGCCGGCCGCATGGGGCCGATTCCGGTTCTACCTCGAGCGGCACATCGCCCACGACGACGCTCGGCACGCCCCCATCTGCCGGCGGATCGTGGCCAGGCTGTGCGGCGACGACCCGGCGCGGTGGGCCGAGGCCTCCCGGGCGGCCCGCTCGTGCCTGGAGGCCCGCCTCGCCCTCTGGGACGCCATCACCACGCGGCTCTCGTGACGCGCGTAACTACAATCCTGCGGCTCCGGTCGTTTCCCGCTGCCGCTGCTCCTTCTTCGCCGGAAACTCCACCACCACGAGCCGGCGGGCCTGCGTGTCGTAGGCCCACTCCTGGTAGTAGGGCAGCATCGGCAGCTGGATGCCGTCGGGCCGTCCCTTGCCGATGATCAGCTCCAGAAAATCGGCGAACGTCTTCGGCGGCTCGCCGTGCTCCGCCTGATAGAGCTGCATCTTCTGCTCGACGGCGATCACACCCACCCTGCCCACCTGCGTGCGATAGGCCTCGGAGGCGATCTCGAGGCCGCCGCCCTTGATCGACGTCTCGGCGAGCACGGCCCCCTCGGCGAGCGCGGCGGAGAGTTCGAGCACGTTCTGCGTGGTCTTGCCGAGGGTCTTGCGGGTCTCGACCGGTGCGGGGGCCGCGGCCTGCGGGGCGGGCGCAGGGGCCGGCTTCTCGGCCTGCTTCGGAAACGCCCCCGGCGCGCAGCCGGCGAGGACCGCCGCCGCGACGAGCGCCGTCGTCCGCACCGCAGCACCGCATCGCCTGCCGGGCATGCCGTCACCCTCGCGAGGAAACCGAGGCCCTTCCACCCATCGTTATGGCACTCCGCCGGCCGACGGGCAAGGCGGCGGCGGCCCGGCGGAGATTCAGCGGGCGGGTAGACTTCCAGGATCGCAAATCCGCTCCGGATGCATGGCCACCACGCCCCCCTACCCCATCGACCTGCGGCTCGAGTCGCTCGACGGGCTCTACAGCGCCCTCGACCCGTCGCCGTTCCGGCAGCGCGACCTCGATCCGCGGGCCGTCGAACACATCGTGCAGTGGGCCAGCGACTCGCCCCCCAAGGCGCCGCTCGAGCTGCGGATCAGCACGGCCGACGACGCCGATCCCGAGGCCACCGCCGCCGACACCCAGCAGGCGGTGCGAAACTTCTTCGCCTACGAGGCCTCGCTCCTCGAGCGCAGGCATCACCGCAACCGCGTGCGGACGCTGCGCTGGCTGTCGGTGGGGCTCTCGATCATGACGGTGCTGCTCGCGCTCCACTCGCTCGTGGGCCGCGCCTACCCCGACAGCTTCTTCAACGACATCGTGGGGGAGGCCTTCGTGATCGCGGGGTGGGTGTCGCTGTGGGTGCCGATCGAGCGGCTCGGCTTCGACGGCTGGCTGCTCAAGGACCAGCTGCGGCTCTACCGCCGGCTCGCCGGAATGACGGTGTCGGTGACGCGCGAAGCCTGACGGCGTCGTCCGCGGACGGTCAGAATTGGACGACGGCGTCGCAGCCGCCGTAGAGCTGCCCGAAGGCGGTGCCCGTGGGGAGGCCGTCGGCACCGGTGACGAGCCTGCCGAAGGGAAGCGCGGGGCTGCCATAGGCGTCGGGGGTGTACCAGTCGAAGCGGATCTCCGGCCGGATCGTCCAGTTGGCCCGCGGCCGCCAGTTGAGACCCCACGTGAGGGCCCAGAAATTGCCCGCGAACCCGCCGGCCACCGGCAGCTGCGCGGTGACGGCGTTGCGCTGGGGATAGAACACGCGGCTGCCGTTGTTGTCGCGGAACCATTCGAGCCGCATGCCCGCCGCCAGGCGGTCGGTGAGCCCGAGATAGGCGTAGTTGGAGACGCCGTACCACTGGGCCAGGCCCGGCAGCTGGCCGGCGTTCTGGTAGCCCGTGGCGTCGTGAAACTGCCAGGCGACGGCGTTCTCGACCACCCACGCGAGCCGGTCGGTGAGCTGCAGCACGGCATACACGGTGTACATCGTGAGGTTGCCCACCGTGACCCCGAGGTAGTCGCCCGCGGCGTCGAACTGCGGCGCGAACTCGTTGCCGGTGATCAGGGCGAAGGCGAGTTGCGCCCGGCCGTCGTCGCTCTGGAGCCGGGTCTCGCCGGTGAACGCCAGATTGCTGCCGGCGCCGGGATAGCCGGGATTGAGGGGGGTGGGCATGGCGTCGGAGAAGTTGTCCCAGCCGTTGCAGATCCCGGCCGTGACCGACGCCCCCTCGGCGGGGCTCCACGAGCCGAGCACGCCGGTGTGGGTAGTGGGCGTGCCGTACTCGAACAGGTAGGTGCGGGTGTAGAAGAAGTTGCCCACCGCGGGCAGCACCTCGTAGCCGAGAAACGTGTAGAAGTGCCCGACGAGCACCGACGCCTCGTCGGTGCCGAATTCCACGTAGGCCTGCGGCATCGCCAGGCCGTAGTAGCGGCTCGACGACCAGCGCGGCACGCCGATGAAGTCGACCGTGGCGAAGGGGAAGGCGTCGAGCCCGCGCGACACGGCCGTCCACCAGTCGGTGCCGTAGAGCAGGTCGACGCGGCCGCCCCAGCCGGGCTCGCCGTCGAGCGGCCGCAGACCGGTGAGGTACAGCTGGTCGAGGTAGGCCTGGCCCGACCGGTCGTCCATCACCACGGTGCCGTTGTAGGGGCTGCCCCAGGAGTTGCCCCCGATGCCGGTGTCGACCCAGCCGTAGACCGCCGCACCGCGCTCGGCGAGCCGCCGGGGCGTGAGCCAGCGTCGCGGCGGCTCGCCCGGCTCGCCCGGCGCGCGGGCCCGCCACTCGAAGAGATCCTCGAGGGGCGGACTCTCCCCGCGGGCGTGGCCGCAGCACCACGCCAGCACCGCCGCCATCGCCGGAACCGAAAGCCAGCCGCATCGCATGCCCTCTGGATCGACGCCCGGCCCGCCGGCGGGTGAGCCGACGCCCACGCCCGGCCAAGGCCCCGTTCCGCAGGCCGCCCAAACCTCCCAGCATGCGGGGCGGCGGCCCGGCACGGGGCAGTCACATCGCCGGCGCGAGCGGCCGGATCCAGACGTTGCGATACCGCGTGGGGCTGCCGTGGTCCTGGAGGAAGAGCGGGCCGCGGCCGGTGGTGAAAAGGTCTCGCTCGACGCCGCGCAGAAACTCCGTGACGCCGTGGCGGTAGGGCGTGAAGGGGGATCGGGGCTCGGTGAACTCGAGGCCGTCCTGCACGAGCCTGCCGTTGAGCCAGGCCGTCACGCTGCCGGCCTGCACGATCCGCCCCGCTTCGTCGCGCCGCGGGGCGATGAAGCGGATGTCGTACACCTGCCATTCGCCCGGCCGCCGGGCCGCGTTCACCAGCGGTGGCCCGAACCGGTAGACCGCGCCTTCGTCCTGCTCCGTCGGCTTCTCGACGCCGAACGAGTCGTAGATCTGCAGCTCGTAGTGGCCGTGGACGTAGAGGCCGCTGTTGCCGTGGGCCGCGGGGTCGACCAGGAACTCCGCGTGGATGTCGGCGTCCTGGAACCGTGCCTTCGACACGACGTGGTTGGCATGGCCGTTCGTGGTGTTCACGACGAGCGCGCCGTCTTCCACCCGCCAGTCGATCGGGCCACCCGCCATGCTCGTGAAAGAGGGCGGCGTGGAGCCGTCGCCGAAGAGCACGATCGCATCGGCGGGGGGCGGCACGGGGAGCACGTCCTGCCGCGGCCTGAAGTCGCCCGCGCCGCGCGCCGGGCCCCCCGCGGGCGGCAGGTGGCGATCGGCGAAGTCGGCGAACCGGAGCCAGTCGTATTCGAGCAGGTCGTGCCCGCCCGACCGCACGTGGTAGCCGATCCGCCCGCCGCCCACGGGCGTGTCGGCCGGCGGCCACTCCGCCGTGCCCAGCCCCTCGAGGCCGAAGAGGTTCCACGCCGGCCCGGCCGCGACGGCCGCGAGAAACTCGCCACGCGGGTCGGCCCAGCGGTCGTCGATGGCGCTGGCCACGTAGAGCGGCCGCGGGGCGACCAGCGCCAGGAGCGCGTGCTGGTCGGTCGGCAGGTCGGCCGCACGGCCGGCGAACGTCGCATACTTCGGGCAGAACCAGTGCGGAAACTTCCGCGTGATGTCGGCGATCGTCTCGCCGTAGTTCCGCCGTTCGAGCGCGGCCCCGCCGCAGCCCGACTCGTTCGCGACCACCATCGCGAACCGCTCGTCGCACGCCCCCGCCCAGAGCGCCGCCTTGCCGTTGCGGGAGTGACCCACCACGATCACGCGGGTGGCGTCGACCTCGGGGAGCCGCACGAGCCAGTCGAGGATCCGCGACAGGCCCCAGGCCCAGGCGGCGATCGCACCCGGCTCGTCCGCCGCGCGCACGCCGTCGGCCCGGCCGGGATCGTCGGGGAACACGTCGCCGTAGCAGGCGGTGGCGACGCCATAGCCGCGGGCGAGCAGCGCCGGGGCGGCATGCTCCGCCTCGTTGCCCTTGAAGTTGAGGTACAGGAACACCGGCGCGGGCCGCACGGCCCGGGGCAGATCCAGGAGCACGTCGACCACGGGCGCCGAGCCGCCGTCGCCGAGCCGCAGCCGCGCCCGGATCCGCGTCGCCCGCACGCCCCCGGCGAGCGTCACGTCGGCCCGCTCCGGGTCGCCGACCGGCAGCACGGTCGCCGTGGGCAGCCGCCGGCCGTAGACGGTGGCCTCGAGGAGCGCGAGCTGGTGCGGGCGGCAGCGCGCCTGCCAGTCGGCAGGCGTGGCGGCCGGCCGGCCGTCGGACCCCGCGAGCGCGTCGGGCAGCGTGTAGGGCTGAACCGCCGACTCGTCGTAGTTCGGCTCGGCGGCGTGCGGCGCGGTCGTGGCCACGATCACGATCCACGCACCGATCCACGGCTGGGCAAGGTTTGAACGCATCGGCTCGCCTGACTCGATCCTGAAAATGTACTCTTCAGATGTGTTTCCGGCACGGAGGGTCGTTGACCCCGGCAAGGAATGGCTATAGCAGGTATCCATGCAAAAGTTGCAGGTCTTGTTTCCAGATCCCGTGGTGGAGCGGTTGCGGGCAATGGCCCGACAGCAGGACCGCCCCGTCAGCGAGCTCGTGCGGCGGGCCGTCGATCGCCTGCTCGAGCAGACGGCGACCATCCGCATTCCGATCACCTGAGGAATGCCGTACCGCCGGATCGGTGAGATGAAAAGCATCGACACCAACGTACTCCTCTACGCCGCCGACGAGGATTGCCCGGAGCACGCCGCGGCGATCGGTTTTCTCGACGATGCCTTGAGCTCGCCGGACCAGTGGATGCTGTCTTGATTTCCGGACTGCCGGATTCACCTCGCTCGTCAATCCGATCGACTGACCGCGGCAGCCGCCCAGGGCGCGGCACGCGTCGGTCGTCAAAAGAAGGTCTCGGGGCTCGTGCGGACGAGCTCGTGCACCGGCACGTCCACCTCGATCTCGTCGGTGTGGATGAACTTCGGCCGATCGACGCACAGGAAGCTCTGCTCGACGTCGGTGGGGTTTTCCCAGCGGTGCGCGTGATCGCGCGGCCACTCGTGCGCCACGCCGGCGGCCACGGGCGCGCCCTGCAGCAGCAGGCCGCCGCCGAGCGCGAGCTCCATCTCGTCGATGTGCCGGTGCACGTGCGTGGGCAGGACGGTGCGCGGGCTGATGCGCTCGCGATACACGCCGCACTCGGGGCTTTCGAAGATCACGTCGACGAACCCGAACGTCTTCGTCTCGAGGTTCGGCGGAAAATCGCTCCGCTGCCGGCGGACCGTGATCTCGGGCACCGCGCGGCCGCCGAGCGCCCGCGGCTTGGCGAGCCTCACCTCCACCTCCTCGACCTGCGGCCGGGGCACGTCGAGGCTCGGGGGCATGAGCAGCCAGGCGGCGAGCGCCTCGGCGGCCGATTCGAGCAGCAGAAACCGGGCCGCCACGAGGATGAACCGCAGCTCCCCCACCACGCGGGCGTAGTCGATGGTGTGGGCGATCCGGCCCTCGTGCGCCGCCCGCCGCATGTGGAAGTGCAGCACGACGTCGAGCTCGACGGGCTGCGGCTCCACCCGCTCGTGGTCGCAGAGCCCGATGATGCAGTCGAATCGCATCCCGCGGAGCGCGAGCCGGTCGTAGTGCTTGCGGAACATCATGCGACGCTCAGCCCCCCGCACACCCGGATCGTCTGGCCGGTCACATAGGCGGCCCCGGCCAGATACACGACCGCCTCGGCCACGTCGGCGGGGCTCCCCTCGCGGCCGAGCGGCAGCCGGGCGAGCATCTCGGCCCGCTGGGCCGGCGTCGTCTCGGCGGCGATCGCCACCGGGCCGGGCGCGACGGCGTTGACCCGCACCCGCGGCCCGAGCTCGAGGGCGAGCGCCCGCGTGAGCGCCTCGAGCGCCGCCTTCGAGGCGAGGTAGTGCGAAAAAAAGTGCGTCGCGGTGTAGGTGCGGCTCACCGCCATGTCGGTGACGTTCACCACCGCCCCCCGCCCCGACGCCTCGAGCAGCGGCAGCACCGCCTGCGTGAGCAGGAAGGGCGCCCGCACGTTGACGGCGAGCATGCGGTCGAGCCGCTCGGGCGACACCTCGCGAAAGGCGGCGTGCTCGTAGGCGGCCGCGTTGTTGACGAGCAGGTCGAGGCGGTCGAGCCGGCCGGCCAGGCTCCGCGGGCCTTCCGGGGCGGCGAGATCGGCCTCTGCGACACGGGCCTCGCGGCCGAGCGCCTCCACCTCGCGCACCACCTCCTCGGCCTCGCGCACCGAGCGATTGGCATGCACGACCACGTCGTATCCTGCCCGCCCGAGGGCCAGGCAGATCGCGCGGCCGATGCGGACGCCGCCTCCGGTGACGAGGGCCGTGGGCATGGGTGGAGCGCTTCAGGCGGAGGGGGCGGGAACGCGGTCGAGCACCGCCTGGATGAGTGTCCGCGTCGGCTCGTTCAGGTGCAAGTCGAGGGCCGCCCGCGGCTCGACCCACAGATACGAGAGCGACTCGTCGTTGAGCCTGACCCGCGTGCCCCGCGTGCGGGCCGCGTAGTTGAAGAGCAGGAAGTGGCTGCCGGGCACGTAGAACTCCGGCGGGTCGATGCAGTCCTGCACGAGCACGAGTTCGACGCCCGAGATCGCCAGGCCCGTCTCCTCGCGGATCTCGCGGCGGAGGGCCGCGACCGCGCCCTCCCCCTTCTCGATCTTGCCGCCCGGGATGCCGTAGGTGTGGCTCCACTTGTGCGTGAGCACGAGGAGCACCTTTCCTGCGGGGTTCGAGATCAGCGCCCCGACCGTGGCCACGGGATGATCGCGGGCGACGCGCCCGGGCCGCGCGGGCCGCGGGGCGAAGAATGCCGGCCAGTCGGCCGGCTCCCGCCACGCGAACCGCGGCCGGGCCGCGAGCAGCCTGTTCATACCGTGATACCCCGAGAGCACGCAGCCGGCCGTGAGGCCGTGCCGCCGGGCCGCCTCGAGGTCGTGCTCCGTGTCGCCGATGAACAGCACGTCGGCCCGCGCCCGGCGGCCGATCCGCTCGAGGTGGTCGGGCATGCCCCGCACCTTGTCCGGCACCGAGCCCTGGATCTCGCCCACGAGGCCGCGGATCCCGCAGGCGGCGCAGGCCGCCTCGAGCAGATCCTGCCGCAGCGTCGAGAACAGGCTCGTCGGGATCCGCTGCCTCGCGAGCGACTCGAGCGCCTCGCGGACGCCCGGAAACAGCTTCCCGCGGTCGATCACGCGTTCATAGGCGGAGAAATACCGCCGATCGATCGCCGCACCGGGCTCGGTCACGCCGTACCGCCGATAGAACGCGAGCGCCGGCAGCGTGAACTCCCGGTCGTAGTCGGCCCGGGTGATCCGCCGGCCGCCGAGGTCGAGGATCGTCTGCCGCGTGGCCAGGAAACTCGGCGTCTGGTCGTCGTAGAGCGTCCCCGACCAGTCGAAGATCACGTGGACGAACGGCGGCTGCATGCGGCATCCTGCGGCGGGGAGCCCGAATTATACGGGACGGGATCGGGCCGCCCCGAGCCGGGGGTCGGGTACATTACCCCGCATGATCGCGTCTCCAGCCGCTCCGATTTCGTGCCGCCGGGTCGAGGTGCGGTTCGCGGACGGACACGACGTGCTCAGGGGCGTCGACCTCGACGTGCCGGCCGGAAAGACCGTGGCCCTCGTGGGCCCGAGCGGCTGTGGCAAAACCACGCTCCTGCGCTGCATCGCGGGGCTGCAGGCGCCCACGGCGGGGGCGGTCGAGCCGCGGCCCGAGTCGCTCGCCGCCGGCACGATGGCCTACGTGTTCCAGGAGCCGGCGCTGCTCCCCTGGCTCGACGCCGTCCGCAACGTGATGCTGCCGCTCGACCTCGTCGGCCGCGGCACGCCGGCGGAGCAACGCGCGGCTGCGGAACAGTGGCTCGGCGAGGTGGGCTTCGGCCGCGCCGACCTCGCCAAGCATCCCGGTGAACTCTCCGGCGGCATGAAGATGCGGGTGTCGCTCGCCCGGGCCCTGGTCACCGAGCCGGCGATCCTGCTCCTCGACGAGCCCTTCGCCGCGCTCGACGACCTCCTGCGCACGCGGCTCACCGAGCTGCTCCTCGACCTGCATGCCCGGCATCCGCGCACGATGGTGCTCGTGACGCACAACATCGCCGAGGCGATCCTCGTGGGCGACGAGGTGTGCGTGATGGACGGCGGGCGGATCGGCGGCCGCGTGGCCGTCGACCTGCCCGGCCCGCGGCACGACCGGTCGCGCGGCGACGCCGCCTTCGCCCGGCTCTACGGCGCCGTCTCCGACGCCCTCGGGGAGGCCGCCCGATGAGCCGCCCGCAGGCGTCGCTCGCCGGGCTCGCCGCCGAGGCGCTCCCCGCCGTGGCCGTGGCGGTGGGCGTCGTGGCGTTCTGGCAGTTCGGCGTGGCCCACTGGCAGGTGCCGGCCTACCTGCTGCCGTCGCCGGCCGCGGTGGCGACGGCGGGCTGGGAGAAGCGGGCCACGCTTCTGCACGCGGTGTGGGTGACGGCCCGGGCCGCCGTGGTCGGGCTCACCGCGGCGGCCGTCGTGGGCACGCTGCTGGCCATCCTCTTCAGCCAGTCGCGGATCATCCGCACGGCGCTCTACCCCTACGTGCTCTTCCTGCAGACGGTGCCGATCGTGGCCATCGCGCCGCTGCTCATCACGTGGAGCGGCTACGGCGAGCGCACCGTGATCCTCGTGTCGGCGATCATCGCGCTCTTTCCGATCCTCTCGAACGTCACGGCGGGGCTCCTCGCCCTCGACCCCAACCACCGCGACCTCTTCAGGCTCTACCGCGCCGGCCGCTGGCCGACGCTCCTGCGGCTGCGGCTGCCGACGGCGATGGGGCACCTGGCGCTCGGCCTCAGGATCAGCTGCGGCCTGGCCGTGATCGGGGCGATCGTGGGCGAGTTCTTCGTGGGCCGCGGCAGCGACTTTCCCGGGCTCGGGGCGGTGATGGACCGGTGGCTCGCGATGGGCAAGACCGACGCCCTGATCGCCGCCGTCCTGCTCTCCTCGCTCCTCGGCCTGGCGATGTTCGCGGCGGTGAACCTGGTCACGGACCGGCTGCTCCATCACTATGTTCAGGGCACGGGCGACTGACCCGGCTCGACGGAGGCACGCGATGCGCTCGAATCTCGCAACGACCTGGGCCCTCGTGCTCGCGTGGGTGGTGCTCGCCGGCTGCGGCACCGCGGCGAAGCAGCCGCCCGGCGGCACGCCGGGCTCGCCCGCCGTGCTGCAGCTCAACTGGTTCCCCGAGGCCGAGCACGGCGGCTTCTACACGGCGCTCGTCGACGGGCTCTACGCGGCCGAGGGCCTCGCCGTGGAGATCCGCCCCGGCGGCCGCGCCGCGCCGATCGCGGCCGAACTCGCCGCCGGGCGGGTGCAGTTCGCCGTGGCCAACGCCGAGGACGTCGTCATGTTCCGCAGCCAGGGGGCCGACATCGTCACCGTGATGGCGGCCGGCCAGCACCACCCGCGCTGCCTGCTCATGCGCACCGACAGCGGCGTCGAGTCGTTCGCGGACCTCGGGCCCAAGGGGATGACGCTGCAGGTGCAGCAGGGGCACGCGTTCCTCGAATTCATGCGGCAGAAGGGGCTGCTCGCGGGCGTGAAGGAGGTGCCCTACACCGGCGGCGTGGCCCTCACCGTGCACGACCCCAAGATGGCCCAGCAGGGCTACGTGTATTCCGAGCCGCTTCTCGCAAGGCAGCAGGGCGTCGAGATCAAGACGCTCATGCTCTCCGACATCGGCTTCGATCCCTATTCGAGCGTCCTCGTGACGACGGGAAAAATCGTGCGCGAGCGGCCCGACCTCGTGCGGCGCATGGTGGCGGCCGCGATCGCCGGCTGGCGGCGGTACCTCGCCGACCCGGCGGCCACGAACGCGTATCTCGTGAAGGTGAACCCCGAGGGGATCACGCCCGAGATGCTCGCCGGGGGCGTGGAGGCGCTCCGCGCCCTCTGCCTGCCCGTCGGGATGCCGCCCGAGCGGCTCGGCACGATGACGGCCGCCCGCTGGGACGAACTCCTCGCCCAGATGACGACCCTCGACCCGAGCCTCGCGGGCAAGGTGCAGGCCGCCGACTGCTACACCCTCGACTTCCTCCCTCCCCCGTAACGTACGCCACGCTTCAGCCCGTCAAACGTACGCCACACTTCAGCCTGTCAAATGTGGGACAGGCTTCAGCCTGTCAAATGTGGGACAGGCTTCAGCCTGTCACCGCCCCGCCCTCACGTCCGGTCGATCGGTCCACAGCGCGAGGCCAAGCAACAGCCGGATCGCGCCCCCGTGGTTCACCGGATTGCGGAAGTCGGTCGCGACTTCCGGCCGGGGCAGGATCCGATCGACCGCCTCCGGATCGAGCATGGAGTGCAGCCGCGGCCGCAGTGGTTCGGCCGCCCGCCGCACCGCACGCCAGCGGGGATGGTCGACGTTGAACAGCCGCTCGTAGCGGCGCGGGTCGAACCCACGCCACCGCCGCCAATACCACCTGCACACCGTCCGCCGCGCCTTGCCGGCGAGTTTCGCCAGCGTACTCGACGCGCCCTCGCCCCGCGGCAGTGGCTCGAACACGAACGAGTTGGTGTCGAGCGGGATCGAGCCCAGACGCGGGCTCCGCACGAGGAGGATCTCCGCTTCGAGCCTGCGATCCGCGTACGTCGCGACCGGCAGCCCGAGGATCGCCTCGACGAGGCGGCGGTCGGTGGCCGGCAGGAGCGGCCACGACACGAACGTCGTGTCATGGAGCGGGGTCGCGATGTGGTTTCTCACGCGCTGATCCCAGCGGACGAGACTCGACTGGATCACCGGCGGCGCGGGCCCGGCGGTGCAGGCGGCCCGCAGCCGCCCGATCACCTCGTCGCACAGCGCGAGCCCATCCGGCCCGAGGAGCGACGGGAGCTCCCGCCGGGGCACCCCCCATCGGTTCATGTAGTCCAACGCCATCTCGAACACCCACGCGCCGGTGCGCGGGTCGCGGCCGTTGGCGAAGTTGAGCGGCTCGAAGGTCCAGTCGAACACGATGCCCGACCAGACGTACGCCGGAGCCGCGTCGGCCAGCGCGAGCCCGGCGGCGAAGTCGTCGCCTCCGGGCGCACTGTTCAGATGACCGAACCGCACGATCTGGCGGGCCCGCGCGGGAAAGCCCGCATCCGCATCCTCCGTCGAGATCACGTCGCAGGGCATCCCGAGCGCGTTCGCCACCGCGGTGCCGGCCCGCACTTCAAAGTCCGCGGAGCGTCCGAAGACCAAGGCCCGGGTGGGAATCCCCTCGTCGGCGAGCACGCCGGCCACGAGCCGTGAATCGAGGCCGCCTGAGAGCAGCAGCGCCGTGTCGTCGCCGGCTGGCCGATGCCGCCTGAGCGTGTCGGCGAGGATGAGGTCGATCCGCCGGCGGGCGTCGGCGGGAGATTCACCCGGGGGCGGCTCCCGCCCCACCGGGCGATAGGCGCGCACCTGTTCGAGGCCCCGCGTGGCCGTCCAGCGGAGATGGTGCCCCGCCGCCGCCCGCCGGACGCCCGCCGCCAGGCAGCGGTCGTCGAGCGGGCCGTGCACGAGCAGGATGCCCGCGAGCGCCGTGCGGTCGACGCGGGGTGCGAACGCCGGATGGGCCGCGACCGCCTCGGGTGTCGTCGCCACGACCAGCGGCGCGGCCGGGTCGGCCGACCCGCTGGTGACGTGCAGCGGAAACAGCCCGAGCGGGTCGACGCCCGCCCGGCATTCGTGCCGCCCGTCGTACACCACGCCCACGTGGTAGCCGTCGTAGACCTCGGCCCGGGGTGCCTCCCCGCGCCACCGTGCCGCCAGATCGCCGGCCGTGATCCAGGCGCCGTCGTCGTCGATGGCGTAGCCGAGCAGGATCGCGAAGGCGTCGCCGGCGAGGTGCACAGGCGCGCCGGATCGCGGGCGAACACCGGCCTCGGCCCCGATCGCTCCCGATCGCGCCGCAGGAAGATGCCGAGGTCGCGGGTCGGCCGCCCCGCCCGCGGCCAGGCCAGGCCGAGGGCCAGATCGGGGGCCAGGATCCCGTGCGGGCAGAACTCGAGGCTTCCGCGCTCCCGCACGTAGACCCGCTCGAACGGCCGCTCCTCCGGCGTGGAGAAGGTCTGCGGCAGGATCACCAGCGGCAGCCCCGTGGCCAGTGCCCGGCCGCGCACGGCGTGGTTGTTCAGGCCGAAGGTGGTGACCGCAGGTGTGTCCCATGCGGAAGCCGGGTCAGCGAGGAGGGACTTGATGCTTTTACCTTCCACATGCGCTGACGTTGGCAACCCGCATACGTCAGTGAGCGTGGGGAAGACGGAAGTGAAATCGACCGTGCGCTCGCAAATGCTGTCGGGCTTGGTTAGGCCAGGCACCACCCAGATGAGAGGGGCGACGAACCCACGGTCGTTTTGCCATACAACAACTTGTCGACAATGACCTTTTTATTGATCCC
>RGVT01000004.1 GCA_010027105.1 Planctomycetia bacterium | reverse complement strand
AACCAGCGCGGCTCGTAGTGGATGCCCTCGCCGGCAAGGTGCTGCTTGCAGACGATGCCGGCAAGCCGGCCGTCGGCCACGAACGCCGCGGCGTCGTAGACCGCGTTCTCGAACCGCACCGGCAGGCCCACCGCCACCGCGAGGCCACGGGTGCGCGGCACGATCTCACGCAGAACCTCCCAGGCCGTGCGGGCCGTGCCCGGTGAGAGAAACGCATCCTCGCAGCCGTAACCCGAGATGCAGAGCTCGGGCAGGCAGAGGATCGACACGCCGGCGGCCCGCGCCGCCTCGATGGCGGCGAGGATCCGGTCCCGGTTGCCGTCCCAGTCGAGCGGCGTCTGGTTGAGGGCACAGCCGCCCAGGCGAATCAGGTGCATGGGATAACAAGAAGGTACGTTGTCGGTTGGCGATTTATCCGATCGTACATCGCCGGGCACGGCGGCATTTGCCACCGACCCTCATTCGTAGCCACCTGCCTTTTCCAGTTGGGGAGGCGAGGGGTTGCCCCTTCCATTGAGCCGGCGTATCTGACCAGCGGAGCCATGGATGGCGGAGCGCGGGCAGATCCGAGTGAGCGAAGGCCGGGATGGCCGCAGCGAACGTCCGGCGAGATGGTATGGGGCAAGCCAGAGCCGGTGCGCGCCCAACGAGCCGAGCGTCCGGCGACGGGGCTGGGCAGCCCCGAACCGGAACGCCGCGCTAGCCCGGCTCCTCGAGATACGTGTAGCCGCCGAGACCCTCCTCGTAAAACTTGAGGAACTTGCCCGCCTGGCCGTCGCAGATCCGCCCCTCACGGACCGCCTGCTCGATCGCGTCGCGGAGCCGCTGCACGAGTTGGTCGGGGTCGAACTCCACGTAGTCGAGCACCTCGCGGACGGTGTCCCCCTTGATCACGGCGTCCACGACCACCTCGCCGCGGTCGTCGGTGCTCACGTGCACCGCGTTCGTGTCGCCGAACAGGTTGTGGAGGTCGCCGAGGATCTCCTGGTAGGCGCCGATGAGGAAGGCCCCGAGGTAGTAGGGGTCTTGCCGCCAGGTGTGCAGCGGGAGCGTCCGCTTCACGTCCCGGCGGTCGATGAACTGGTCGATCTTGCCGTCGGAGTCGCAGGTCACGTCGCCGAGCACGGCCGCGCGGGTGGGCCGCTCGTCGAGCCGGTGGATGGGCATCACCGGAAACAGCTGCTTGATCGCCCAGCTGTCGGGGATCGACTGGAAGAGCGAGAAGTTGCAGAAGTAGGTGTCGGAAAGGGAGGCCTCCAGCCCCTCCAACTCCTCGGGCACGAACTCCAGGCCCCGGGCGAGCTTGCAGACCTTGCGGCAGATCGCCCAGTAGAGGTTCTCCACAGCCGACCGCTGGTCCAGCGGCAGGTAGCCGCTGGCGAACAGGCTCATGGCCGTGTCGAGCGCCTGCTGGGCGTCGTGGTAGCTCTCGAGCAGGTTGCGCACGTTGATGTTCTGCGCGGCCTCGTAGAGGTCGTGGAGCGGCTGCTCGGCGTCGGGGGCGGGCTCCTTCGACTCGCCGTTGCCCCCCTGCTCCGACACGCCGAGCACCCCGAAGATCAGCATGCTGTGGTAGGCCACCACGGCCCGGCCGCTCTCCGAGACGATCGTCGGATGCGGCACGCCCGCCTCGTCGCACGCGTTCTGCACGTGGGAGACGACGTCGTTGGCGTATTCCTGCAGGCTGTAGTTGACGCTCGACTCGAAGTTCGTCTGCGAGCCGTCGTAATCGACGCCGAGGCCGCCCCCGACGTCGAGATACCGCAGCCCCGCCCCGCGCTTCACGAGCTCGGCATAGACCCGCGACGCCTCGTTGAGGGCCGCCTTGATGTGGCGGATGTTGGTGATCTGGCTCCCCTGGTGGAAGTGGAGCAGCTGGAGGCAGTCTTCCATCCCGCGCTCGGCGAGGATGCCCAGGCCCCTGATGAGCTCGCTGGCGGTGAGCCCGAACTTGCTGCGGAAGCCGCCGGAGGCCTGCCAGCGGCCGCTGCCGCGGGAGGCCAGCTTCACCCGCATGCCGATCCGCGGCCGCACGCCGAGCTTCTCGGCGTATTCGAGGATCAGCTGGAGCTCCGAAAACCGCTCCACCACCGGGATCACGTGCCGACCGATCTTCTGGGCCAGCATCGCGGTCTCGATGAACTCGGCGTCCTTGAAGCCGTTGCAGATGATCGGCGTCTCGTTGTCGGCCAGCGCGATCACGGCGAGCAGTTCGGGCTTGCTGCCCGCCTCGAGCCCGAAGCGGTAGGGCCTGCCGAACTGGAGCACCTCCTCCACCACCTGCCGCTGCTGGTTGACCTTCACCGGATAGACGCAGCAGTAGTCGCCACGGTAGCCCGATTCCCTCATCGCGGCGGCGAAGGCGCCGTGGATCTCACCGAGCCGATGCTGGAGGATCTCGCCGAACCTGAGGAGGATCGGGAGGTCGATGCCGCGGACCTGCAGCCGGTCGACGAGCGCCTTGAGGTCGATGCTCTTGGTCGGGCTCTTGTCGGGGTGGACGAGCAGGTGGCCGTTGGGCCCCACCGAGAAATAGCCGTTGCCCCAGCGGGCCACCTCGTAGAGGTCGGCTGCATCCGCGGTGGTCCACTGTTCGACGTCGAGATCGACTGCCATCTGCCACGCTCCGGCCCGGCGGGCGCCGCGGCGCCCGTGCCGGAAAAGTGTAGCGTGTCGGAGCGGCTAGGCGAACAGTTCCTTGATCACCTTGCCGGAGTTGGCGATCTTCATCGGCCGGCCGTTCTTGGCGGTGAACGTGGTCTCCAGCGAGATGCCGAGCGACTTGAGCACGCTCGCCATCACGTCCTGCGAGCTGTAGGGCTCGCTCACCACCTCCTTGCCGTCGGAACTGGTCTCCCCGACGGCCACGCCCCGCTTGAAGCCGGCCCCGCCGACCACCACGCTCCAGCTCCGGGCCCAGTGGTCGCGGCCTCCGTTGCCGTTGATGTTGGGGGTGCGGCTGAACTCGCCCATCCAGATGACCGCCGTATCGTCGAGCAGGCCCCGGTCGGCCAGGTCGGCCACCAGCGCGCTCATGGCACGGTCGAGCTCCGGCAGTTTCCGATCGGCGAGCGTCGGGAAGATGTTTTCGTGGTTGTCCCAGCCGCCGAGGTCGACCTCCACGAACGGCACCCCGGCCTCCACGAGCCGCCGGGCCATGAGGCAGCCGCGGGCGAACCCGCTCCCGCCGCGCTCGCCGATGCCGTACTTGTCCAGCACCTCCTTCGGCTCCTTCATGACCTTGAAGGCTTCCATCTGCTTGCTGGTCATGAGCCGCACGGTCTTCTCGAGCACCTTGGAGTGGTCCTCGGCCACGCCCCCCCGCTTCTCGGAGATGAACTTCCGCTCGATCGTGGCCAGCATCTCCAGCCGCTGCGACATGCGGGCCGGATCGATCCCGACGTCGAGGTTGCGGATGTTCCCGTTGGAGTCGACGACGAACGGGGCCCACGACATCCCCAGGAACCCCGGCCCGACGCTGCCGCCGCCCACCGACACGAACGGCGGGATCTCCAGGTCGGGCACGTGCTCTGCCAGCTCGTGGGCGATCACCGCCCCGTAGCTGGGGTGCTCGACGTTGGGATTCGGGACGTAGCCGGTGTGCATGTAGTAGCGGCCGCGCATGTGGTCGGCCTCGCGGGTGCTCATCGACCGCACGATCGACATGTGGTGCATCTGCCTGGCCATCAGCGGCATGTGCTCGCAGATGGCGACGCCGTCGGCGGACGTGGAGATCTGCTTGAACGGGCCGCCCGTGGCGGCGCCCGGCTTCAGGTCCCAGATGTCCATGGTGCTCGCGCCGCCCCCCATCCAGAGCACGATGGCCGACTTGTGCCGCTTCTTCATGTCGGCGGCGTTGGCGAGGATGGAGTTGGTGAAGGCCGTGGCCGGCGCGGCGAGCGCGGCCGCCCCCGCGAGGTGGCTCATGAAGTGGCGGCGGCTCATGTCGGCGGGCGGGGTGAACATCGCAGGTTTTCCTCTGTGGAATCGGGCCACCGGGAGGGTGGCTACATCGAGCAAGCCGGCACGGGCCAGGGATGGCCGGGCCGGCGTGAAGTCAGTGATTGATGATGAATTCGTTGGAATTGAGCACGGCCCACCAGACGTCCTGGAGGGCCCCGACCGGGTCTCCCTTGCGGTCCTGCATCAGCTTGTTGGCGGCGGCCACCTCCTTCGCCACGGGCTTGCGGGCGAGCGCGGCGAGGTAGAGCGTGTCGATCTTGGCGGCGTTCTTGCCGCCGCTCTCGGCGACGCGGTCGAGCAGGCCGCCCTTGCCCGTGCTGGTGGCGACCTTCACGAGGTCGCCGTTGAACATCATCAGCACCTGGGCGATCGAGCCGTTGAAGGTGGTGGCGTCGTCCCCCTCGTCGGTGCCGAAGGCGATGATGAACTGCCTCATCCACTCGTCCTTCTTCTTGGCCGCCACCTCGGCGGCGCGGCTCCGGTCGGCCTCGGTCGCCGTGAGCAGCGACTCGTAGAGCTCCTCGGCCCGCATCTGGCGGAGGTAGAAGTGGGAGAACTTCGGCTTCTCGCCGAGGGTCGGATCGTCCTTGGCGTTGCCCTTGGTGACCCGGCTGGAGAGCCCGTAGGGCTTCGAGAGCACGATCCAGCGGATCAGCTCCTTGAGGTCGAAGCTCTGCTCGCGGAACCGGTCCGCCAGGCCGTCGAGTAGCTCCGGATGCGAGGGCGGGTTGTGCTCGCCGAGGTCGTCGATCGGCTTCGTGAAGCCGTAGCCGAGGAAGTGGGCCCACATGCGGTTGACGATCGCCTTCGGCATGAGCGGGCTGGCCTTGATCAGCTGGGCCAACTCCCGGCGCCGGTTGACGCCGAACGCCGCGCCGTCGGCGGCTGTGCCGGGAAGGTAGCCGCTCTGCGGGATCTCGGTGCCGTCGACGAACACCGGGAAGGCGACCTTCTTGAGGCCGTTCCGCAGCTCGTAGAAGATCTCCGCCTGCTGCGGATCGCTTCCCTCGCCGGCGAAGTCCTCGTCGACCATCTCGATCGACTGGATGTCCATCGTCTGCTCGTACCGGCGCAGTGCCCGGGCCTGGCGGAAAAACGCGTTCATCTCCCAGAACTGGTTCTGCTTCCCCTTGTTGAAGGGGTGGTTGTGGCACTGCGTGCACTGCACCTGCACGCCGAGAAAGATCTGGGCCGTCTTGGCCGTGGCCTGCACGCCCCCCTCCTCCATCTTGCCCGAGAGGAAGTTCGTGGCGCCGTTGAAGTTCTCGATCCCGTCCTTGTTGGTGTTCGCCCCGGTGGCGGTGACGAGCTCCTCCATGAAGCGGTCGTAGGGGATGTTCTTCGAGAACGCCCGCCGCAGCCACTGCCGCATGCCGGGCCGGCTGACCATCTCGTTCTCCACGTCGCGGCCGATCAGCACGGTCGTCCAGACGTCGGTCCAGCTGCGGGCATACTCGTCAACGAAGTCGTCGCCGAGGAGACGGGCCACCAGGTCGGCCTTCTTGGTCGGCGAGGAGTCGGCGAGAAACGCCGCGAGTTCCTCGCCGGAGGGAACCCGCCCGATCACGTCGAGGTGCACCCGGCGGCACCATTCGCCGTCGGTGGCGGCCGCCGCGGGCTCCAGATCGGCGTCTGCCCATCCGGCCGACACCTGCTCGTTGATGAACCGCACCTGCGGGATCCCGAACGACTCGTCGCTCCCGGCCCGGGCCGGGGCGGCCGCCGCCACGAGGACGGCGCCCACCAGGGCCGCGAACGGCTTCACGCGAAAAAACTGGTGCTGGTGCATGGAGGATGCCCTGCCAACGGTGCGGACGGGCCGGCTCGCCACCGGCCGCATTCTATTCGCGGGAACCGGCCGGGCCTATTCCACGCCCTCGGCACCGCCGGGGATCGCGGTACCGGGCGGGCCAGCGGGACCGAGCCGGGGCGGCCGCCGTCAGCCGCGGGCCTTCGCGCCACGGGGCGGCCGGGCCGCCTCGACCTGCGGTGCGGGAGCCCGTCCGGCGCCCGTCTCGGCGCCGACGAATTCCAGCACGGCCCGCGGGCCGGCGTCGCCGAGCCGCGGCGTGGCGAGCTTGAGGATGCGGGTGTAGCCGCCCGGACGGTCGACGTAGCGGGGGGCGATCGTCTCGAAGACCACGCGGGCCGCCTGCTTGTCGCCGAGCAGCGTCACCACCCGCCGCCGGGCCGTCACCGCGGGGGCTGAGGCGGCGGCCCACTTCCGCCACTGCTCGCCCGCCCGCCACTTCTTCCACTCGGCCGAATCCCGCTCGGCCGAGGTGCCGAACTCCCCGGCCTTGTGCGCCGCCGCGAGGCCGCGCTTGGCGATCGTGATGCACCGCTCCACCAGCGGCCGCACCTCCTTGGCCTTGGCAACGGTCGTGACGATCCGGCCACGGACGGCCGGCGCTCCCGGCTCGTCGACGTCGAACTCCCGCTCGGTGAGCATGAGGGCCGACGCCAGGTTGCGGAGCAGGGCCCGCTGGTGCGACGGACTGCGGCCGAGCACGCGGCCTTTGCGACGATGACGCATGGATGGATTCCTTCGAGAGGGGGAAACGGGGGCGGGCTCAGGCCTCCGCCGCCGACGGAACCGGCATGCCGAACTTGAGGCCCAGTTCCTCGAGCTTCTCCTCGATCTCCTGGAGCGTCGTCTCGCCCAGGTTCCGCATCTCGAGCATCTCCTCGCGGGGTCGGGAGACGAGGTCGCGGAGCGTTTCGACGCCCGCCTCCTGCAGGCAGTTGTTCGCCCGCAACGAGAGCTTGAGGTCCGACACCAGCATCCCCAGCCGGCTCTCGAGCGGCGCCTCGATCGAGAGCACGTTGGAGAAGGCGGGGAGATTCACCGCCTCGCCGGGCGTGGTGTAGCCGACGAACGGGTTGAGGTGCTTGCGGAGGATCTTGGCGGCCTCGACGAGCGCCATCTCGGGCGTCACCGTGCCGTCGGTCCAGATCTCGAGCGTGAGCTTGTCGTAGTTCGTCTTCTGGCCCACGCGGGTCTCCTCCACCTCGTACCGCACGCGGGTCACCGGGCTGAACACCGCGTCGACGGGGATGATCCCGATCTCCTGCGCCTCGGGGCTGTGCTCGCTGGCCGGCACGTAGCCGCGGCCGTTCTCCACCACCATCTCCAGCTCGAAGGGGACGTCGTCGGTGAGGGTGGCGAGGACGAGATCCTTGTTGATCACCTCGACGGCCTCGTCGGTCTGGATGTCGGCCGCCGTGACGGGGCCCTTGCTGCTCTTCTCGACGCGGATCACGCGGGTCGAATCGCTGTGGTTCTTGACCACGAGGCTCTTCACCGCGAGGACGACGTCGGTGACGTCCTCCAGCACCCCCTTGATCGTGGTGAACTCGTGGAGCGCCCCGCCCACCTTGATCTGTGTGATGGCACTCCCCTCGAGGCTCGAGAGCAGCACCCGACGCAGGCTGTTGCCCACGGTGGTGCCGAACCCGCGCTCGAACGGCTCCGCGGTGAACCTGCCGTAGGTCGCCGTGAGGGTCTTCGGGTCGGCCGTGACCGAACCGGGCAGTTCGAGGCCTCGCCACCGGATGTGCATGGGAAACTCCTTCGTTCAGTGGTTGCTCGACCGGCGGCGCCAGGGCCCGGTCACTTCGAACACAGCTCGATGATCAGGTTCGCCTGCACCGGGATCGAGACGTCCTCGGCTGCGGGCAGGCGGTCGACCCGCCCCTCGGGGATGGGGCCCTCGACCCGCGAGAGGAAGTCGGGCACGTCCCTGCGCGAGTCGGCGAGGGCCGCGTGCACCAGTTGCAGGCTGCGGGCCCGGTTCTTGACGCGGATCAGGTCGCCCGCCTTGACGAGGTAGCTCGGCACGTCGAGCCGGCGGCCGTTGACGGTGATGTGGCCGTGCAGCACGGCCTGGCGGGCCGCCGCCCGCGACGACGCGAAGCCGATGCGGTGCACGACGTTGTCGAGCCGCCGCTCGAGGAGCTGCATCAGCGTCTCGCCGGTGTTGCCCGTGCCCCGCTCGGCGCGGGCGAAGTAGGTGCGGAACTGCCGCTCCAGCACGCCGTAGTAGTGCTTCACCTTCTGCTTCTCGCGCAGGTGCAGGCCGTAGTCGGTCGGCTTGCCCCGGCGCTTCTGCACCATGCCCGGCGGGGTCGGCCGGCGCTCGAAGGCGCACTTCGGCGTGTCGCAACGGCTGCCCTTGAGGAACAGTTTGAGGCCGTCGCGGCGGCAGAGGCGGCAGACGGGTCCGGTGATGCGTCCCATGGCTGGTGTTTCGCTCGTCCTGTCGGTGGGTGGGTCGTCGGGGTCGGCCGCCTCGCGGGCTACACGCGGCGCTTCTTGGGGGGCCGGCAGCCGTTGTGCGGCAGCGGGGTGATGTCCTCGATGCTCTTGACGTTCATGCCGGCGGCCTGGAGGGCCGTGATCGCGCTCTCGCGGCCGCTCCCCGGCCCGCGCACCCGCACCTCGAGGTCCTTGACGCCGAACTTGGCCGCCTTCTCCGCGGCCTGCTGGGCGGCGCACTGGCCTGCGAAGGGCGTGCCCTTGCGGCTTCCCTTGAACCCGCACGTGCCCCCGCTCGCCCAGCAGAGCGTGTCGCCCCGGGTGTCGGTGATCGTGACGGTGGTGTTGTTGAAGCTCGCCGTGATGTAGGCGATGCCCGCCGTCACGCTCTTCTTCTTCGTCTTCGCTGTCTTCGTCGACATGTCGCTCTTCGGGGGATGGGAAACGCGGGCTCGACCGTTACTTGAGATCCTTCACGCCCTTCTTGCCGGCCACGGTCTTCTTCGGGCCCTTGCGGGTGCGGGCGTTGGTGCGGGTGCGCTGGCCGCGGACGGGCAGGCCGCGGCGGTGACGCAGGCCCCGGTAGCTGCCGATGTCCTTGAGCCGCGACACGTTCTGGGCGACCTGCCGCCGCAGCTGCCCCTCGACGACGTAGTCCTTGTCCATCAGGGACGCCAGGCGCGCGAGCTCGTCCTCGTGCAGGGTGCGGGCGGCGGCCTCCGGGTCGACGCCGGCCTTGTGGCACAACTCGCGGGCGACCCGCGGACCGACGCCGTAGATGTACTGCAACGAGAAGACGGTCTTCTTCTCGGAAGGGATGTCGACGCCGAGGAGACGGGGCATGGATGTCCGGGGAGTTCGGGAGGATCGGGTGGGCGACGGAAAAACCGCGCCGGCGGTCGGGACCGTGCCGCGACACCCGGTCGCGTGCGTCCCTCGCGCCAGCCGGCCGGACGTCACCCCTGCCGCTGCTTGTGGCGCGGGTCGGCGCATACGACGAACACGACGCCGCGCCGGCGGACGACCTTGCACTTGTCGCAGATGCGACGAACGCTGGCGCGAACCTTCATATGCGAGCCCGTGGCGACTGCCGACCACGCCTTCAATCAGGACAGGGGGGGACGAATCGGGAAGCCTCGGAGTATAGGACGCCGCCGGGGGCGTTCCAAGGGGGTGGGCCGCAGCCGCGGTTTGCCGCCGTCGGCCGGGGCGGGGGCCGCCCTTCAGGCCGCCGTTCCCACCGTTTCCCCGGCGGCCGGCGCGGCGGTCAGCACCACCGGGCCGGTTTCCACGATCGCCACGGTGTGCTCGAAGTGGGCGCTCGGCCGCCCGTCGACGGTCGCCTGCGTCCAGTGATCGGGCAGAACGCGGACCTTCTTCGTGCCCATGTTGACCATCGGCTCCACGGCGATCACGAGCCCCGGCTCGAGATCGAAGTCGTGGTTGCGGCGGAAGGCGGGGGTGCAGAAGTTCGGCACCTGCGGGTCCTCGTGCATCTTGCGGCCGATCCCGTGGCCGACGAAGTTCTCCACGACCGAGAACCCGTGGTCGCGGACATACCTGGCCATCTCCGCAGCCACGTCGCTCCAGCGGTTGCGCACCCCCATCAGCTCGATCGCCAGGGCGAGCACGCCGCTCGTGCAGTCGAGCAGCCGCTGCGTCTCCGGGGCGATCGGCCCGACGGCGTAGGTGACGGCCGAGTCGCCGCACCAGCCGTCGACACTGCAGCCGGTGTCGACGCTGACCACGTCCCCCGCCACGAGCACGCGCCTGCCGGGGATGCCGTGCACCACCTCGTCGTTGACCGACGTGCAGCACACCGCCGGGAAGGGCACCTTCCCCGGCACGCCCTTGAACAGCGGGACGGCCCCGTGCTTCGCGAAGTAGGCCTCGATCGCACGGTCGACGTCACCGGTGGTGGCACCGGGCTTGACGACCTCGGCGGCGACCTGGTGCGCCCCCCAGACCACGAGCCCCGCCCGGCGCATGGCCGCGATCTCGCGCACCGAACGCAGATTCACCACGGAGAGTCCATCCAGGGGACGCGGAGACGAAAGAACCGAAGAACCGGAACCACAGGCCAGGGCGGCGGGCGAGGCGACGGACCGCGCGATTATACGTCGGGCAGGGGGCTCGGGCGATGGGCCCGGCGGCCCTGAGCCCGGGCGAACCGCCGCAGCGCCTCCCGGACGCGGGAGAAGATCTCGTCGGCCGTGCCGAGGCCGTCGATGCTGGCGAGTTTCCCCTGCCGCTGATAATAGTCGAGCAGCGGCGCCGTCTGCTCCTCGAAGCTGGTGATCCGCTTGGAGAAGATCTCGGGGTTGTCGTCGGCCCGCTTGCGGGCGAGCATCCGGCGGATCAGTTCGTCACGCGGCACAGCCAGCTCGATCACGCCGTCGACGCTCATCGCCCGTCGCTCGAGCAGGTCGTCGAGCGTGGCCGCCTGCGGCAGCGTCCGCGGAAACCCGTCGAGGAGACAGCCGGCGCGGCAGTCGGCAGCCTCCAGCCGCCTGGTCACCATCCCCAGGATGAGCGCGTCGGGCACGAGCCGCCCCTGCTCCATGTAGGCCGTCGCCTCGACCCCCTCGGGCGTGCCGGCCTTGACCGCCGCCCGCAGCATCTCCCCGGTCGAGAGGTGCGGCACCCGGAGCAGGTTCACCAGTTTCTGGCACTGCGTGCCTTTGCCGGCGCCGGGCGGTCCGATGAGGATGATCCGCATGAGACGTCCAGGGGACCGGAAGCGTCCGCGGACCGGCACACCGGCGGGCCCGCCCTCCGGGAGCCCGCCCTGCGGCGGCCGCGGCTGGTCAGGCTTTCTCCAGGAGGCCGGTGTAGTTCCTCATCACCAGGTGGCTGTCGATCTTCTGCACAAGGTCGAACGCCACGCTGACGGCGATCAGGAGCCCGGTGCCGCCGTAGAAGCTCGCGATCTGGGCCGGGATGCCGAGGGCGCCGCCGACGATCGTGGGGATGATCGCGACGAGCGCCAGGAAGGCGGCGCCGACGTAGGTGATCCGCTCCATCACCCGTTCGAGGAAGTCGGCCGTCCGCTTGCCCGGCCGGTAGCCGGGGATGAAGGCGCCGAAGTTCTTGAGGTTGTCGGCCATCTCCTTGGGGTTGAAGGTGATCGCCGTCCAGAAGTAGCAGAAGAAGTAGATCAGGGCGACGTACAGCACGTTGTAGAGATACGACTGCCCGCGGGTGAACGAGTCGTGCAGGGCCCCCAGCACGGCGCTGCCGGGATTGGCGTTGTGGAGATACTGGAAGAGCATCTGCGGGAACAGCAGCAGCGAGCTGGCGAAGATGATCGGCATCACGCCGGCCTGGTTGACCCGCAGCGGCAGGTACTGCCGCGTGCCGCCGTACACCCGCCGGCCGCGCACGTGCTTGGCGCTCTGGGTGGGGATCCGCCGCTGCCCCTGGGTCATGAACACCACGCCGGCGACCACGCCCACGAACAGCGCCGCGAGCACCAGCAGCGTCTCGATGCCGAGCTTGCCGCCGCCGCCGCCGAGCTCCCAGCTCGTGTCGCTGCCGAGCTGCACGAGGGCGCTGGGCATCGCCGCGAGGATGCCGGCCATGATCAGGAGGCTGATGCCGTTGCCGATGCCGAACTCGTCGATCTGCTCGCCGAGCCACATCAGGAACACCGTGCCGGCGGTCATGGTCATCACGGCGACGAACTGCCAGATGAACGGCAGCCTCCCGTCGACGAGGAAGCTCGACTGGATGAGCGGCGTCTCGCCCACCCGGGCGGTCGAGAGGAAGGCCACGTAGGCCCAGCTCTGGACGACGCAGATCAGCACGGTGGCGTAGCGGGTGTATTCGTTGATCTTCTTGCGGCCCGCCTCCCCCTCCTTCTGGAGCCGCTCGAGCGGCGGCCAGACGGTGGCGAGCAGCTGGAAGATGATCGAGGCCGAGATGTAGGGCATGATCCCCAGGCCGAAGATGGTGGCCTGCGAGAGCTGGCTGGCCGAGAACACGGCCACCGTTTTGAGGAGGTCGCCGATGCCGCCGGCCTCCTCGGCGAACGCGGTCATCGCCTGGGGGTCGACGATCGGCAGCGGCACCTGCCAGCCCACGCGGTAGATGGCCAGCAGCCCGAGCGTGAGCAGGATCTTCTGCCGCAGCTCGGGGATCGTGAAGATGATCCGCAGTTTTTCCAGCACGCGACCGCTCTCCTCGGGGCGACGGGACGCCGTCAGCCTACACCGCCGCCGCCCCGGCCACCCAGCCGGCCGGACGGCCTGTGCCGTGCCGGCTTCTTCTTCCCCTTCTCCACCGGCGCGGCGCCGGGCAGCGTGACGACGCTCCCGCCGGCGGCCTCGATCTTGGCGCGGGCCTGGGCGCTGTAGCGGTGCGCGGAAACCTTCAGGGCCTTCGACAGCGTGCCGTCGCCGAGAACCTTGAGCTCGTGCCAGATGCCCTTGGCCAGGCCGGCCTTCCTGAGCGTCTCGGGATTCACCTCCGCGCCGGCCGGAAAACAGGCGTCGAGGTCGTCGACGTTGACCTCGGCCACGAGGAGGCCGTGCCGGTTGTGGAAGCCCCGCTTGGGGATCTGGCGGATGATCGGCATCCGTCCCCCCTCGAAGATCGCCGGCGCCGACCAGCCGGCGAGCTGGCCCTGCCCCTTGTTGCCGCGGCCAGCGGTGCGGCCCTTGCCGGAGCCGGGGCCGCGGCCCACGCGCATCCGCTTCTTGTTCTTGTGTACGCCGCGGTTGACGTCGCTGATCTTCATGGCGGGTTCCTGTCGACTGGTTGTGCGGGGGGGGGCGTTCCGGCCGGTCACGACAGCGACACGCCGCGGAGCCGCTCCACGTCGGCTTTCGTGCGCAGCTGCTTGAGCGCCTCGAGCGCCGCCTTGACGAGATTCACGGGGTTGGTGGAGCCGTGGGCCTTGGTGAGCACGTCGTGGATGCCGGCCGACTCGCACACCGCCCGCACCGCCGCGCCGGCGATGATGCCCGTGCCGGGGCTGGCGGGGAGGAGAATCACCTTGGCGGTGCCGCTCGTCCCCTCGACGCGATGCGGGATCGTGCCCGACTCGACGGGCACCTCGATCAGGTTCTTCATGCCGTCCTTGATCGCCTTCTCCACCGCCGGCGGCACCTCGTTGGCCTTGGCGTAGCCGCAGCCGACCTTGCCGCGGCCGTTGCCCACGACCACAAGCCCGGCGAAGCTGAACCGACGCCCACCCTTCACCACGGTGGCGCAGCGGCGGACCTTCACGACCTTCTCGGCGAACTCGCCGCTCATCCGCTCGCCGGCGCCGCCCCGGTCGCCGCCACGGGACTCGCGTTCTCTGCTTCCACTCGACACTGGATTCATGCTCCCGGGGATTGGATGGATTCGGTCAGAACTCGAGGCCCGCCGCGCGGGCCGCGTCGGCCAGCGCCGCCACGCGGCCGTGGTAGCGGAACTCGCCGCGGTCGAAGCACACCTGCGTGACGCCGGCGGCCCGGGCCCGCTCGGCCACTGCCCGGCCGATCGCCTCGGCGGCCTGCTTGTTGCCGCCGAAGCCCAGCGACTCGCGGATCTGCCTGTCCATCGAGCTGGCGGAGGCGAGCGTCCGGCCGGCCGCGTCGTCGATGACCTGGGCGTAGATGTGCTTGTGGGTGCGGAACACCGCCAGCCGCGGCCGCTCCGCGGTGCCGCGGATGTGCCGGCGGACGCGATGGCGGCGCCGCAAACGCTGCCGGAGGATGGTGCGGGCGTGGTCCATGGGAGTCTCTCGTCGTGGTCGGAAGGCTACTTCGTGACGGCCTTGCCCGCCTTGCGGCGGACCTGTTCGTTCTCGTAGCGGATGCCCTTGCCCTTGTAGGGCTCCGGCTTCCGCAGTGAACGCACCTCGGCGGCGAACTGGCCGACGAGCTGCTTGTCGATCCCCTTGATGTGCACGTGGGTCTGGTCGGGGCAGGTGACCGTCAGGCCCGCCGGAATCGGCACCTGGAGTTCGTTGGCGAAGCCGACGCGGAGCTGCAGCACGTTCTTCTGGATCGCGGCGATGTAGCCCACGCCGACGATCTCGAGCTTCTTCTCGAAGCCCTTCGTGACGCCCTCGACCATGTTGGCGGCCAGGGCCCGTGACAGGCCGTGCACCGACCGGGCCAGGCGGCCGTCGTCGGCCCGCTGCACGGCGAGCGTGCCCGCCGCCTGGTCGACGGAGACCGTCACCGCCGGATGAAGCCTGTGTTCCAGCCTGCCGAGCGGACCCTCCACCCGGAGCGTGCCGGCCTCCACGGCCGCCTTCACGCCCTTGGGAATCTGCACGGGAGCCTTGCCGATGCGCGACATCGCCAAACCGCCTTTCTGATCACCACAGTTCGCAGAGGACTTCGCCGCCGAGCTTCCGCTGCCGGGCCTCGCGGTCGCTCACGACGCCGCTCGACGTCGAGAGGATCGAGATGCCCAGGCCGCCGAGCACCGGCCTGAGCCGCACCGAGCGGCTGTAGACCCGCCGGCCGGGCGAGCTGACCCGCTTGATGTGCCGGATCACCCGCTCGCCGTTCGGGCCGTACTTGAGCTCGAGCTGCAGCTGCGCCACCGGCTGGGAGTCGACCTCGCGCCAGTCCCAGATGAAGCCCTCCCGCTTGAGCACGTCTGCGACGCCGCGCTTCACCTTCGAACTCGGCACCTCGACGGTGGCGCGTTCGACGCGCACCGCGTTGCGGATGCGGGTGAGCATGTCGGCGATGGGATCGGTCATCATGTCAAAAGTGCCCTTGCTGGCTGGAAGAACCTGCTGCCTCGAACGAACGGCGAACTCCTCTGGAATCGATCACCAACTGGCCTTTCGGACGCCCGGGATGCAGCCCTGGTCGGCGAGCTTCCGGAAGCAGATCCGGCAGGTGCCGAACTTGCGGTACACGGCCCGCGGCCGGCCGCAGAGCATGCACCGCTGCACCTTCCGGGTGGTGAACTTCGGCGGCCGTTTCGCAGCCGCGATCTTCGACTTGCTCGCCATGGTCGTTTCCCAGTGCCGTCGCCCCGCGGGGCGTGTGCCGTCCGCACGTGTGCCGCTACGCCGCGGCACCTCCGTCCCCGTCGTCCTTCTTCAGCGGCACGCCCATCGCCTTGAGGAACTCCCGCGCCTCGTCGTCGGTGCGGGCCGACGTGACGAGCGTGATGTTCATCCCCTGGGGCCGGGTGTACCTGTCCGGATTGATCTCCGGAAAAACCATCTGCTCCGAGAGGCCGAGGCTGTAGTTGCCGTGACCGTCGAAGGCGGTGCTCGAGAGGCCGCGGAAGTCACGCACCCGGGGGAGCGCGAGCGACACGAGCCGGTCGAGAAATTCGTACATCCGCCGGCCGCGGAGCGTCACCTTGCAGCCGATCGGCAGGTTTTCCCGGAGCTTGAAGCCGGAGACGGCGGCCTTCGAGAGCGTGGCCACGGGCTTCTGGCCCGTCACCTGGGCGAGGGCCCCGAGCGCCTCCTCGAGAAACTTCTTCTCCGTCACCGCCACGCCCACGCCCATGTTCACCACGATCTTCTCGAGCCGCGGAATGGCATGGGGGTTGGTGCGGCCGAGGGCCCGGGCCAGCGCCGGCCGCACGGTGCCCGTGTAGTGGTCGAGCAGCCGCGGGGTCGCGGCGGGGCCGGGGGTCGCGGGAGCAGCCTTCGTCTTCTTCGCCATCGCCTCGTTCCTCTGTCCGTGATCCGTCGTTCCGCCGGCTTCTGCCGGCGCCTATGTCTTCGCCGCCCGCGCCGCCCGTGGCCGCCTCACCACGCCCAGGTCGGCGCCGCACCGGCGGCAGACCCGCGTCCGACCGCCGTCGTCGGCCACCCTGACGCCGAGCCGGGTCGCCTTGCCGCAGGAACTGCAGACCACGAGCACGTTGGAGGCGTCGATCGGCATCTCCCGGCTGAGCCGCCCCCCCTGCGGATTCTTCTGGCTGCGCTTCACGTGGCGGTAGACGCGGGCCACCCCCTCCACCACGAGCCGGCCCTTGTCGGGCTGCACGGAGAGCACCTTGGCCCGCGTGCCCCGCGCGTTGCCGGCCCGCACCTCGACCATGTCTCCCGATCGGATGAGCATCACACCACCTCGCTCGCCAGGCTGACGATCTTCATGAAATTGCGGTCGCGCAGCTCGCGGGCCACCGCGCCGAAGATGCGGGTGCCCTTCGGATTCTGCTCGTTGTCGATGATCACGCAGGCGTTGGAGTCGAACCGCACGTAACTCCCGTCGTCACGGCGGGTCGGCCGCTTGCAGCGGACGATCACCGCCTTCACGACCGCCTTCTTCTTGACGTCGCTCCCCGCGATCACGCTCTTCACGCTGCACACGATGACGTCGCCGAGGCCGGCGGTCCGCTTGCGGCTCCCGCCGAGCACCTTGAAGCACATCACCTCCTTGGCGCCGGTGTTGTCGGCCACGACGAGCCGGGTCTGCATCTGGATCATGTCGCGCCCCCCTCCCCGGCGACCGGCTTGCCGGAGGCGGCGGCCTCCTCGGCGCGGGCCGCCGTCTCACGCAACTGCGTCGCCCGGGCGCCGCTGCGGAGCGAGGCCACGTCGACGGCCCGGCTCTTGGCGACCACCCGCACGAGCTCCCAGCGCTTGAGCCGGCTCCGCGGCCGGCACTCCACGATCTCCACCGTGTCGCCGAGTTGCGACTCCTCCCGCTCGTCGTGCACGTGGCAGACGGTGCGGCGGTGGAGGATGCGGCCGTATTTTTCGTGCCGCACGACGCGCGGGATCTCCACGCGGCGGGTCTTGGCCGCAGCGGCGCTGGTCACGGTTCCGGTCTCGATTCGCTTGGGCATCGGGGGCTTCCTGGTTACGGGGCGGCGGCGGCCGCCCGCTTCAGCCGCTCGGCGATGATCGTCTGGCAGCGGGCGATCGTGCGGCGGTGCTTCCGCACCTCCGACGGCTTGGCGAGCTTTTCCGTCTGGGCCTGGAGCCGGAGGCGGAACAGCGCCTCGGCGGCGTCCTTCCAGACCAGCCGGATCTGCTCGTCGCTCATGTCGCGGAGGTCGCGTGCCTTGGTGGTGCTCATGGGATGGTCCTCTACATCGCCCGCCGTTTCACGAACCGCACGCGGATCGGCATCTTGTGGGCGAGCCGCGCCATGCAGACCCGCGCCGCCTCCTCGGAGACGCCACCGATCTCGTAGAGGATCGCGCCGGGCCGGATGACCGCGGCCCAGTACTCCGGCTCCCCCTTGCCCTTGCCCATGCGGGTCTCGAGCGGGATCGACGTGATCGACTTGTGGGGAAACACGCGCACGTAGAGCCGGCCCTCCGTGCGGAGGTACTGCTGGGCCGCGATCCGGCCAGCCTCGATCGTCGCGGCCGGCAGCCATCCCGGCTGCTCGGCCTGGAGGCCGAAGTCGCCGAAGACGACGCGGTTGCCGCGGGAGGCGTCACCTCTTATACGACCTCTTTGGCTTTTTCGGTGCTTCACCCGCTTGGGCATCAGCGCCATCGCCATCCTCCTCGTACATGCCTTGGTTCACCCACACCTGGATCCCGATGTTGCCCTGCGCGGTGGGAGCCTCGCAGAAGCCGTAGTCGATCTTCGCCCGCAGCGTCGAGAGCGGCATCGCGCCGGCGATCGCCTTCTCGCACCGCGACATCTCGGCGCCGCCGAGCCGGCCGGAGAGTTGGATCTTCACCCCCTTGGCGCCGGCGTCCATCGTCGTGTCGAGGGCCCGCTTGAGCGTGCGGCGGAACGCGGCCCGCTTGCTCAGCTGGTCGGCGATGTCCTCGGCGATCAGCTGGGCCTGGATCTCCGGGCGGCCCACCTCCTCGACCTTGAGGTTCACCCGCCTGCCGAGCAGCTCCTGGAGCTCGCCCTGGAGGCGGTCGACCTCCTGCCCCTTGCGGCCGATGATCACGCCCGGCCGCGCCGAGTGGAGCACCACCTTCACCTCGTCGCGGGTCCGCTCGATCTCCACCTTCGGGATCGCCGCGGCGCGGTACTTCGTCTTGAGGAACTTCCGCACCTTGAAATCCTCCATGAGGAGGTCGCGGAACTCCTTCTTCGACGCGTACCAGCGGCTCTTCCACGGCTCGGTGATGCCGGTGCGGAAGCCGGTCGGATGGACTTTTTGACCCATGAGGAACGCCTTTGGGAGGAACGCCTGTTGCTTCGATGAACGCCTGTGAATTCCCGGTCACTCGGCGCTGTCGAGCGCCACCTTGATGTGCGACATCCGCCGCTTGATCCCGAACGCCATGCCGCGGGCCCGCGGCCGGATCCGCTTGAACATCGGCCCCTGGTCGACGCGGGCGTCGACCACAACCAGGTCGTCGACGCCGGTCGCCTGGGCGTGCTCCGCGTTGCCGAGCGCGCTTTTGATCACCTTTTCGAGCATCCGCGCGCCCCGGTGGGGCTGGAACCGGAGGATGTCGAGCGCCTCGTCGGCGAACTTACCACGGACGAGGTCGGCCAGGGCCCGCACCTTGCGGGCGCTGATCCGGGCGTATTTGTGGGTGGCGGTGTAGGGCATGGGTCGTCTCGATCCTCGCGCGGGGCTACTTCGCGGCCGGCGCGGGCGTGGCCGCCTCCTTCACCTTGCCGCCGTGGCCGCGGAACGTCCGCGTGGGGGCGAACTCGCCGAGCTTGTGGCCCACCATGTCCTCGGTGATGAACACCTTCAGGTGCTGCTTGCCGTTGTGCACCATGAAGGTGAGGCCGATGAACTCCGGCACCACCGTGCACCGCCGCGCCCAGGTCTTGATCGGGTCGCGCCTGCCGCTGGAGAGCTGTGCTTCCACCTTCTCGAACAGGCGGGGATCGACGAACGGGCCTTTTTTTGAGCTGCGTCCCATGGTTCTTCGACAGGCTGAAGCCTGTCCTACGGTGGCTGTGTGTTTCGGATGACAGGCTGAAGCCTGTCCTACGGTGGCTGCGTGTTTCGGATGACAGGCTGAAGCCTGTCCTACGGTGGCTGTGTGTTTCGGATGACAGGCTGAAGCCTGTCCTACGGTGGCTGTGTGTTTCGGATGACAGGATTACCTGAGTTTCAGCTGGCCGTAGCGGCGGCTCTTGCGGCGGCGGAGGATCGCGGCGCTCGAGGGCTTGCGGGGCTTGCGGGTGCCGCCCCCCTTCGCGCTCTTGCCCGTGGGGCTGACCGGGTGGCGGCCCCCCTTGGTGCGGCCCTCGCCGCCGCCGTGCGGATGGTCGATCGGGTTCATCGCGGTGCCGCGCACGTGCGGGCGGATGCCCATCCAGCGCTTGCGGCCCGCCTTGCCGAGCACCACGTTCATGTGCTCGGCGTTGCCGATGGCGCCGATCGTGGCCCGGCAGGCCGCCGGCACGCGGCGGATCTCGCCGCTGGGGAGCGTGAGCTGGGCCCACTGGGCCTCGCGGGCCACGAGCACGGCCGCCGAGCCGGCCGACCGGCAGAGGCGGCCGCCCCTCCCCTCCTGCAGCTCGACGTTGTGGATCTGCATGCCGAGGGGGATCGCCGTCATCGGCAGGCAGTTGCCCACCTCGGGCGGCGCGTCGGGCCCACTCAGGAGCGTGGCCCCCACCGCGAGGCCCTCGGGGGCCAGGATGAACCGCTTCTCGCCGTCGGCGTAGTGCACGAGCGCCACGCGGCAGGTGCGGTTGGGATCGTACTGGATCGAGTGCACCTTCCCCGGCACGCCGTCCTTGTTGCGGCGGAAGTCGATGAGCCGGTAGTGCTGCACGTGACCGCCGCCCCGGTGCCGCGCCGTGATCTTGCCCTGGTTGTTGCGGCCGCCGGTCTTCCGCTTGCGGAACCGCAGCCCCTTCGGCACCTCGGCGCCGGGCGTCAGTTCGGCGAAGTCCGAGACGCTCGCTCCGCGGCGGCCCGGGCTGGTCGGCTTGTAGCTGCGAATTCCCATCGGTGTGATCCGGAGCGGGGCGGCCGCCCGCGGGGTGCTGGACTCAGAACAGGTTGATCTTGAAATCGGGCTTGAGCGTCACGATCGCCTTCTTCCACGGTCGGGCCGTGGTCCGCCGCATGCGGCTCCGGCGGGTCTTGCCCAGCCGGTTCTGCACGGCGACCCGCTCCACCTTGACGTTGAAGAGCTCCTCGACCGCGTGCCGCACGTCGGCCTTGGTCGCCGACGTGACCACCTCGAACGAATAGGCGTTGTGCCGCGTGGCGCGGTGCATCCCCTTCTCCGTGAGCAGGGGCCGCACGATCACCTGGTGCGGGGCGAGCCGCGGATTGAGCCGCGGTGCGGGAGGAACCGGGCCGGCCATCACGCACCCCCCTTCGTGCGACGTGCGGCGGGCGCCGCCCGGCGCCGGGCAGCCGACCGCTTCACGGCCTTCTTCGCCCCGGCCGCGGGCCGGGCCCGCGACTTCGCCGTGGCGCGGAAGGCGTCGATCGCCGCCGTGGTCATCACGATCGCCCGCGGCCTCAGGATCGACCAGGCGTTCAAGTCGCCCACCGGCGCGACCGACACTCCCTCGATGTTGCGGAAGCTCTTCCAGAGGTTGTCGTCGTGCTTTTCCGGCGACACGAGCACCGTGCGCTCGCCGAGGCCGAGGGCGCCGAGCAGCCGGGCCGCGGCCGCGGTCTTCGGGGCCTCCAGCGGCAGCCCGTCGACGAGCTTCACCTCGTCGTCGGCGATGCGCGAGGCGAGCGCCATCCGCGTGGCCGCCTGCAGGGCCTTGCGGGGCATCCGCCAGCCGAAGTCGCGGGGCCGCTTGGCGAAGATGTGGCCGCCTCCGCGCCGCGTGCCGCTGCGCCGGGCGCCGGCCCGGGCGTTGCCCGTGCCCTTCTGCCGGTAGAGCTTCCTGGTCGAGCCGGCGACCTCGCCGCGGGTCTTCGTCCGCATGGTGCCCTGCCGCTCGTTGGCCTGGTACATGACGACCGCGTCGTGCAGCAGCTGCTTGTTGACGGCCGGAGCCAGGTCGGCCGGATCGATGTCGTAGGAGCCGACTTTGTTTCCGGAGATGTCGTAGACGGCGAGATTCACTTGGCACCCGCCTTCTTCTTGCCGGCCGGGGCCGCGGGGCCGCCGACCTTCTTGATCTTGTTGGTCTGCCGCACCACCACGAACGAGCCGTCGGGGCCGGGGACCGCCCCGCGGACGAGCAGGAGGTTGTGGTCCTTGTCGATCCGCACGAGCCTCAGGTTCCGCATGGTCGACCGCTCGTTGCCGTAGCGGCCGGCCATCCGCTTCCCCTTGAAGACGCGGGCCGGCGACGTGTTCATGCTCGTGCCACCCTGGTGGCGGTGCACCTTCTTGACGCCGTGGCTGGCCCGCTGCCCCTTGAAGCCGTGCCGCTTCATCACGCCGGCCGTGCCGCGCCCCTTGGTGGTGCCGGTGACGTCGACGGCCGGCACGCCCTCGAAGAGCTCGACGGTGAGCACCTGCCCGACGGCCGCGCCCTCGTAGGCGCCGCGAAACTCGCGCACGAACCGCTTGGGCTCGCAGTCGGCCTTCGGCACGGGCTCCGCGCCACCCTCGGCCAGCCGCTTGCTCCGCCTGCTGTCGAGCCTGGCCACCTGCCCGCGGACCGACCGGCTCGCCAGCCGCCGCGGCTTGTCGAGAAAGCCCACCTGCACGGCCGAGTAGCCGTCGCGGCCGGGCGTGCGCACCGTGAGGATCGGACACGGGCCGGCTTCGATCACGGTGACGGGCACCGCGGTGCCGTCGGCGTCGAACACCTGCGTCATCCCGACCTTCCGGCCCAGGAGGCTCTTGCGGCCGGCCTTCTCGGCGGCCGGCGCGGTGGTGGGGGATGCTGCAGCCATGGTGTTCATGTCGCCGGCAACGCAGGCGGGCCGGCGGGCCCGCCGGCCGTCGTCTCGCGTTCACGCTCGAAGCCGTCGGCTGCGGGAGCACCCGGGGGCGTCGCCCCGCCTTGCGGCGGCGGACGCCCGGGCCTTACCCGCAACGCCTTCCAAGCATGCCGTGTCGTGCGCTCCTGGTTCTGGTTCCTGGGTGGCTGGGGCTTCGCGGATCCGTCACCGCGACGAGGCCTTGATCTTGATGTCGACGCCGGCCGGCAGGCTCAGCTTGTTGAGGGCCTCGATCGTCTTGGCGGTGGCCTGGACGATGTCGATCACCCTCTTGTGCGTGCGGATCTCGTACTGCTGGCGGGCCTTCTTGTCGATGTGGGGGCTCGAGAGCACCGTGTACCGCTCGACCCGGGTGGGGAGCGGGATGGGGCCGTGGACCTCCGAGTTGGTCCGCTTGGCCGTGTCGACGATCTCCGCCGCGCTCTGGTCGAGCACGGCGTGGTCGTAGGCCTCCATGCGGATGCGGATGATCTCCTGCGTCGGACCGGCCACGGAAAAACTCCAGAATTGGCGAGCCCCAGAACGTAAATGTCCCGGGGCGGGGTGTCAACAACCCCGTGAAAACCACGCCGTTCGGCGTGCCCGCGGCGTCACAGCCGCGTCAGGCGGATGTCGCGGAACTCCGCCCACATCGGGGCGCCGGCGTGCAGCTGCAGGGCGATCACCCCCGAGGTGAGGGCCAGGGCCGGGTCGGCGTCGGTGAAGTCGAGGATCAGCCGGCCGTTGAGCCAGTGGCGGATGCGGTTCCCCTCGGCCCGGATGACGACGTCGTTCCAGTCGTCGATCTTCATGAGTTTCGTGAACTCCTCCTGGTCGATGAGCGTGCCGGCGACCTTCTTGCCTGCGCCGGCCGCCCAGAGGGCCTGCTCGCCGGCCTGGCAGATCCGCTGCCGCCCCCCCGCGCCGCCCCCCTCGTCGTAGATGAAGCCGGGCACGTTCGGGAGCGTGTGCTCGTTGCGGATCTCGTGCTGGTAGCCGCGCACGACCCACTTGTTCCGGGCCGTCCCGTCGGTGATCCGCCGCGACCGGTATTGGATGCCCGAGTTGTTGGTGGCGGTGCACCGGAACGAGAGCCGCAGCTCGAAGTCGCCCACGTCGCCCCCCTGCCAGATGAGGAACGTGTTGCCGGCGGCGGCGTTCTCCTGCGTCGTCTCGCCGTGGATCACGCCGTCGCGCACGCTCCACAGCCGCGGGTCGCCGTCCCAGCCGGAGAGATCACTGCCGTTGAAGAGCGCTTCCATCTCCGCGGGGGCCGGCGGGGCGGCGGGCGGTTCGGCGACGGCCGCCGTGGCGGCGATCCCCACGACGAAGGCCGGAATCAGTGCGCGGATGCTCATGCAAGGCTCCTCGTGAACGGTGCGGTGGGTGGACGCCGGTGCGGGTCTGCGGTCGGCACGAGAGTCTACACGAACGCCTCGGCCGCAGCCGCCGGGGCGGGGCCGTATTTGAGCGGGGCCATCGTGAAGCTCGCCCGCCCCTGGCTCACGCTCCGCACCGCGGCCGAATAGCCGAACATGCTCGCGAGCGGGGCCTCCGCCGTGAGCACGTTGGCCCCGCCGCGGATCTCCGTGTTCGTGATGATCGCCCGCCGCTGCTGGAGGTCGTTGATCACGTCGCCGAGGTGCTCCTCCGGCACCGTCACCTCGACCCTCATCACCGGTTCGAGGAGCACGCTGCCGGCCGCCTCGAGGAGCCGGTCGATCGCCTCCGCCGCCGCCATCCGGACCGCCACGTCGCTCGGGGGCGGGTCGGGGATCGGGCTTTCGAGCACCACGATCCGCACGCCCCACAGCGGGCAGCCCTTGAGGCCCCCCCGCTCCGCCGCCTCGCGCACCGACTCGGTCATCAGCGCCGCGAGGCTCCCGAGATGCTCCGACTCCGGAAACCAGCCCTGCTCCACCGTCACCGGTTTCTGCTCGGCGGTCGCCTCGGCCCGGAGCGTGACGCTGGCCACGAGGTTCTGCCCGCCCACCTGGCGGTTGATCGAGCCCGTCACCGTGGCCGGCCGCTCGAGCGTCTCTTTGTAGCTCACTCTCGGCTTGTGGACGCGGCACTTGAGTTTGAAGTCGCGCTCCAGGCGGTGGCGGATCACCTCGAGGTGCAGCTCGCCCATCCCGGAGATCAAGGTCTGCCCCGTCTCCTCGCTCTCGACCGCGCGGAACGTCGGGTCCTGCCGCTTCATCATCTCGAGCACGTCGGCGAGCTTCTTGCGCTCGAGGCTCGTGTCGGGCTCGATCGCCATCGAGATCACCGTTTCCGGAAACCGGATGCTCTCGAGCAGGATCGGCGACGCGGCGTCGCAGAGCGTGTCGCCGGTGATGCTCGCCCGCGGGCCGATCACGCCCACGATGTCGCCGGCGAAGGCCTCCTGGATCTGCTCGCGCCGGTCGGCCTGCACGTGCCACAGCTGGGCGATGTTTTCCTTCTTCTGCCGCAGCGGGTTCCAGGCCCGGCTGCCGGCCGCGAGCGTGCCGGAATAGACGCGCACGAAGTACAGGTCGCCGTGCTTCTCGGCGATGATCTTGAACACCAGGCCCGAGAACGGGGCCTTCGGGTCGGGCGGCCGCGAGATCGTGGTGGCGACCTTCTTCGCCGGGTCGAGGCCCTCCACCGGCGGCACGTCGGCGGGGCTCGGCAGATACCAGGCGATCGCATCGAGCACCGGCTGGATGCCGATGCAATCGAGCGCGGAGCCCGCGAGGATCGGCACCACCTTGCGCCGGATCGTCGCCTGGCGGATCGCCTTGCGCATCAGGTCGGGCGGAATCGGCGCGTCGTTCAGCGCGAGCTCGGCGATCTCGTCGGAAAAGTCGAACAGCGTGGAGACGAGGTGCTCGCGGTATTCGCCGGCCACGTCGGCGAGCTCCGCCGGGATGGGCGCCTTCGTGACCGCCGCGAGGGCCGCGCCTCCGGCGAGGGCTTCGTCCTTGGGCGGAAACGTGAGCAGCTGCATCTCGACGAGATCCACGATCCCGCGGAACGGATCCTTGACGTGCGGCGGCCCCATCCCCTGCGGCACCTGGAGCACGAGCGGCTTCGCGCCGAGCCGCTTCTCGATCTGGTCGATCGTGCCGAAGAAGTCGGCCCCCTCGCGGTCGAGCTTGTTGACGAGCGCGATCCGGGGCACGCCGTATTTGTCGGCCTGCCGCCAGACCGTCTCGCTCTGGGCCTCCACGCCCTCGCGGGCCGAGAACACGACCACGGCCCCGTCGAGCACCCGCAGGCTCCGCTCCACCTCGGCCGTGAAGTCGACGTGGCCGGGAGTGTCGATGAGGTTCACCGTGACGTCGCGCCAGGTGAACGACACGGCCGCCGAGTAGATCGTGATCCCGCGTTCCTGCTCCTCGGGGTCGAAGTCGGTGATCGTGGTGCCGCGATCCACCTCGCCGAGGCGGTGGCTCGTCTTCGTGTAGAAGAGCAGCCGCTCGGTGAGCGTGGTCTTGCCGGCGTCGATGTGGGCCACGATGCCGATGTTGCGGATGTCTTCGAGTTTGCGCGCCATGCGTGTCTCTGGTGCCAGATCGCGTCTCACCGTTCCGATGCGGTCGCCGTAGCCGTGGCAGCCTCCTCCACGATCGCGTCCCCTGCGTCGGGATCGATCCGCAGCGTCCAGGTGCGGGTCTTCCACGTCCATTCGGCCCGCATTCGGCCCTCGCCCGCGCCGGCGAGCGGTTCGAGTTTCGGGGCCGCGTCGATCGGGCCGTTCATGCTCAGGCCCCATAGGGTCACGACCCGCTTCAGTCGGTGCAAGGGCTCGCCCTCCAATCGCAGGCCCCAACGGATCGCCGGATCGTCCTTGGAAAACGAGAGGTCGGTGCGCTGCATTCTGCCGCCGGAGGCCAGGGGCACGAGCCGGATGGAAAACGTCCGCTCCGGGTAGGCGAGATCCAGGCCGGCCATCGGACCGTCCATCGGCAGTTCCGTGATCCGGCCGGTCGGACGGACGATCTGAAGATGGTCTTCGTAGGCGTCCCACGAAGCGGGCACCACCGGCATGACGCGCAGCACGACCGCGTCGCCGCCATGCTGGATCGACCAGGTGCGGCCGACCGGCACGGGCTTTTCCTCGAGGCTCAGGGCGTTGCTCAAGAAGGCCGAGTGCTTCTCGAGCGCCGGAAAGCCGCGTTCACGCTCCCCTTCCTTGGCATAAAAGCGAAGAAAGCCCCAGTCGGCCGACCTGCGAACGAAGGCCACCGGCATCGTCTGCCATGAAAGCCCCGACGTCTCCCGATCCAGATTCGGCAGGATCGGGTAGCGGGTGAGCGTGCCGAGCGACATGTCGGGTTCCGCGCGGCATATCGCCTCGGCACCGCCGCCCGTCGCGATCCTGATGTCCTGCCGTGGCGCGGCCCTCGGTGGCATCTTCTCGTGCCAACCGAGGTCGTAGAGTGTCGGGTTCGACAGCCTGGTCGTGGCCGCCGGAGCGCCCGAGCCGGGCTCCGGCGGCACGACGTGCCGCGGATCGCCGCCGTCCACGCCGCGCACCCGTTCGCGGAAGTTGAGGTGCGACGGCACCGAGGCGAACGCATAGGACCGGATCGTGGGCACGCGAGGCCGGTTGCCATAGGCATCCTCGATCGCGAGCAGGTCGTCGAGCAGGCCCTGATAGTCCCTGCGAAGATCGTCGGGAAGCGACTTCGAGAGCAGCAGCAGTCGCGACAGCTGTTCCATCAGCACGGCGCAGTAACCGTCGCTGAGGTGCTCGCCCCATCCCCAGTGTCCTTCCCGCCATTCGCGGGCGGCCTGGTGCATGATCGTCGCCAGCTTTTCCCGGCCGGCCGCGTCGCCCGCCTTCTCGGCCAGGAGCCAGGCGTAGACGAGGTCGGCCATGTACTTGTTCGGGTAGATCGTCTTCAGCGTGGCCGCCTGGCGGTCGAACCAGATCTTCAGATCCTTGAGGATGTCCGCGAGGACGCCCCGGCTTTCGCCGTCCAGTTGATCGCCATAGGCCAACTCGATCACGATCAGCGGACCGCCGATGAAGAAGGCGGCGTTCGTATCGACCGGTTCGGTCTCTTCCCAATACCAGCGGAAGCAGCCGAATGTGGGCCCGGGCTTCCGCCACTGCATCTCGCGCAGGGTCTGCAGCACTCGCAGCACCGGCTCGGCCGCCAACTGCTTCCTCTGCGCGGCTCCAAGCAGGCGATTCGCGGCCCTGGTGCCGTCGTGAATCTCCGGCAGATCGGCCACCGGCCGCGTGTGGCCCGGGCCTCGGCTGGCCCAGATCCCCACCGCATCGTCCCAATCCTTCGGCGGATTGGCCCGCGGCGTGGGGCCTTCGGCGGCGCGGGCGGCGACCCCATCGGTCAGCAGGCCCGTCACCACCAAGGCCATCAGCAGGCCGCCCCAAGCCCCGATCGACGAGCGTCGACGAGCACTCGGGGAACGGGTATCCCGGGAGCCTGTGATTCGGAGCGGGGCGTTCACGTTGGCTGCAGCGCCTCCTTCGGAGAGTCGATGTGGGCCACGATGCCGATGGTGCGGATCGATGCGTGGGGGCGTGCCATGGGAATCCCGGGGGCCGGAAGACCCGAGATCATTCCCGCCCCCGGCCGCGTTGTCCACCCGACGGATCAGGCGGCCGATGGTCAGCCGGCGAACACCTCGAGCCGGCCGGCCGCCAGGCCGAGCGACGCGGCGCGCGTGGAGAGCTCGGCGAGGGCTTTTGCACCGGCATCGCTGAGATCGAGCGTCCATTCGTTC